>JAGTAM010000385.1 GCA_023422485.1 Pseudomonadota bacterium
CGAGCGAGAAGGCCGCCGACAAGGCGAGCCCCGAGAAGATGCCGGGGTCGCAGGGCTCCCCCGAAGTGCTGGGCGCCGTTCAGAACCAGCATAGCAGCCGTGTCACCGAGTCGACCGGCTCGGTCGAACCTCAGAAGCCGGCCGCCAAACCCGCGACGGTGCTCGCGGGTCACGACCTGATCCACGCCGAGGTCCGCCTGACCAAGGCGCAGCTCAACGATGCGCCGGCCTTCCAGTTCGAGCGGGCCAAGCGCTGACTCTCCCGGCACCGAAGCGGCTTGACCTCGGAGTTCGCGTAGCATGAGACACGCCGTCCTCACCCTGATCGTGTGGCTTGCCGGCCTCCAGGCCTCGCTCGCACAGGCGACGAACCCGGCTCCCCCGATCTCCGAAACGGGCCCGTCCGGCTCCAGCTCGGGGCCGGCGACCGCTGCGGCGACGGACTTCAATTGGGTCTGGGCCAGCGTGCTGATCGCGCTCGCGGTGCTGGCCGTCTGGATGTTCGCCCGCAAGCGGCAGTCCGGGCCGCCGCGGTAGACGTTCCCCGGCTGCCTCAATCCGCTCCCCGCCATCGCGAGCGTCGGCGAAGCGATCCAGGGGCGCCACCGCGCCGGACAAGGCGGCGCCCTGGATTGCTTCGGCTCCGCCTCGCAATGACGAGACGGATCGTCAGCCCTTCTTCGCGCTCGGGAAGAACAGCGGCTCGCCGTTGATCTTGTAATCGGCGATGGCCTTCTGGCCCTCGGGAGAGACCAGCCAGTCGATGAAGGCCTGGCCCTCCTTCACCTTCACCGTCGGATGCTTGTCCGGGTTCACCAGCATCACGCCGTAGGGGTTGAACAGGCGCTTGTCGCCCTCGACCAGGATGGTCAGGTCGCCCCGGTTCTTGAACGAGAGCCAGGTGCCGCGGTCGGCCAGGATGTAGGCGCCGATCGAGGAGGCGGTGTTCAGCGCCGGGCCCATGCCCTGGCCGACGTCGCGGTACCAGTCGCCGCGCACGGCGGCGAGATCGATTCCGGCCTCCTTCCAGCTCCGCAGCTCGGCGCTGTGCGTGCCCGAGCGGTCGCCGCGCGAGACGAACGGCGCTTTCGCCGCGGCGATCTTCCGGAAGGCGTCCTCCACGCCCTTGCCGCGGATGCCGGCCGGGTCGTCCTTCGGGCCGATCAGCACGAAGTCGTTGTACATCACGTCCTGCCGCGCCTTGGCGAAGCCCTCGGCGACGAACTTGTCCTCGGCCGGCCGGTCGTGGACGAGCACGACGTCGGCATCACCCCGGCGGGCGGCGTCGAGTGCCTGGCCGGTGCCGAGCGCGACCACCTTCACCTCGATGCCGGTCTTCTGCTTGAAGAGCGGCAGGATGTGCTTGAACAGGCCCGATTGCTCGGTCGAGGTCGTGGAGGCGACGACGATCGAAGAGGGCTCGGCCGAGAGCGGCGAGGCGGCGCCGAGGGCGGCGAGGAGCGAGAGGGTCAGGAAGCCGCGGCGAAGGAAGTCCAAGGCAGTTCTCCGGTCAGATAGGCCCGCGCCTCGTTGGTGCGGGGTGAGAAGAGGACGGATCGGGTCGGGCCCCGCTCGACGGCGCGGCCGCCGGCCAGCACGATGGTCTCGTCGGCCAGCCGGGCCACCTGTCCGAGATTGTGCGAGACGAGGAGCACGGCGGTGCCGGCCCGCGCCATCTCGGCAACCAGGCTCTCGATGGTCTCGGTTGCCGTGGGGTCGAGGCTCGCGGTCGGCTCGTCGAGGAGGAGGAGGTCGGGCTGCATCGCCCAGGCGCGGGCGAGCGCGAGGCGCTGCTGTTCGCCGCCGGAGAAGCGTGTCGCGGCATCCTCCGCCCGGTCCGACAGGCCGACGCGGGCCAGCGCCGCCGCGATCCGCTCGGCGCGCTCGCGGCGGGACAGCTTCAGGGGGATCAGCCCCAGATCGACGTTGGCGGCGGCGCTGGCGCGCACCAGCGCCGGGCGCTGGAACACGAAGGCGCGGCGGGCGGGCGCGAGACGCACCGTACCGGAATCGGGCCGCAGCAGACCATCGATCACCCGCAGCGTCACGCTCTTGCCCGCTCCGTTGGGGCCGATCAGAGCCGTGATACCCGACGCGGCGACGTCGAGGCTGAGCCGGTCGAGTATCGGACGACCGCCGAGCGTCAGGCTGACGCCGTCGAGATGGATGGCGGGGGCGGCGCTCATCCGTAGGCCTTCACGGCGTGGCCGCGCAGGAGCGCGGCGGCGGCGTTCACGGCGAGCACGAGGCCCATCAGCACGGCGCCGAGCGCCAGGGCGAGGCTGAGATCGCCCTTCTGCGTCTCGAGCGAGATCGCCGTGGTCATGGTGCGGGTATGGCCGTCGATGTTGCCGCCGACGACGCGCACCGCGCCGATCTCCGAGATCGCCCGGCCGAAGGCGGCGAGCGCCGCGGTGAACAGCGAGAAACGAGCGTCGTAGATCAGCACGGCCGCACGCCGTGGCGCGGAGAGGCGCAGCGAGCGCAACTGCTCGCCGAGATGCGCCTCGGCGTCGGCGATGACCTGCCGTGTGAGCGCGGCCACGAGGGGCGTCGCCAGCACGGCCTGCGCCGCCACCATGGCGGTGGGGGTGAACAGCAGCCCGAGTGAACCGAGCGGGCCGGAGCGCGACAGGGCGAGATAGAGGATCAGCCCGACGATCACCGGCGGCAGGCCCATGAAGGTGTTGAGCAGCCCGACCA
>JAGTAM010000553.1 GCA_023422485.1 Pseudomonadota bacterium
GCCACCAAGGCCGACCATCTCCACCAGTCGAGCCACGACCGGCTCGACGCGCTGCTGCGCCTGCTCGTGTCGCGCGCCATGCGCCGCACCGAGGCCGCGGGCGCGCGGGTCGGCACCGTGGCGCTGGCCTCGGTGCGTGCCACCCGCGAGACCACGGTGCATGACGGCGGCGAGGTCCTGCGCGCCGTCTCCGGCACGCCGGAGGCGGGCGAGCATGTCGGCGACGAAATCTTCGACGGGCTCTCCGAGGCCGCCGTGTTTCCCGGCGAGCTGCCCGCCGACCCGCAGGCGGTGCTCGACGGGGCAGTCCCGCCGGGTTCGTTCCGCTTCCCGCGCTTCCGCCCGCCGCCGGTCAAACCCGATGCGCTCGGGCGGCCGGGCCACCTGCCGCAGATCCGGCTCGACCGGGCCATGCAGTTCCTGATCGGGGATCGGCTGACGTGACCAACCCGCAGCGCCCGCGCGCCTTCCGCCTTCCCTCCGCCGATGCCCCCCCGCCGGAGGCTGCCACCGCCGAGGCTCCGCCGCGGCCCGAGATCCGCTTCGTCGAGGAGCCCTACGAGATCGTGGATGCCGCCGACGGCGTCGCGGTGCCGGTGGCGCCCAAGCGCCGGGCGCCGTGGCTGTCGATCCTGTTCAGCGCGCTCGGCGGCCTCGTCACCATCGCCGTCGGCCTCTCGGTCGAGCGGCTGATCACGGATCTGTTCGCCACGGCGCCCTGGCTCGGCTGGGTCGCGCTGGCGCTGCTGCTCGTCGCCGTGATCGCACTGACCGCCATCGTCGCCCGCGAGGCGCTCGGAGTCTGGCGCGAGCGCAAGATCGAGGCTTTGCGCGAGCGGGCGCTCTCCGCGCTCTCGACCCGCGACCACACCACGGCGCAGGAGGTGGTGCAGGAGTTGCGGGGTTTCTATGCCGACCGGCCGGCCCTGGCCGGCGGCCTCCGCCGCCTCGACGCGGTGGGCGATGCGATCCTCGACGTGGACGACCGGCTAGCGCTGGCCGAGGGCGAGCTGCTCGCGCCCCTCGACCGGCAGGCCAAGGCGGCCATCGCCCAGGCGGCAAGCCAGGTTTCGGCCGTCACCGCGCTCAGCCCGCGGGCCATCGTCGATGTTGCCTTCGTGGTCTTTTCCGCCGCCCGGCTGCTGCGCCGGATCGCGGCGATCTATGGGGGACGGCCCGGCCTGCTCGGCTTCCTCCGCCTTGCCCGGGCGGCGTTTGCCCACCTCACCGTCACCGGCGGCATGGCGGTGGGCGAGGGCATGCTGCACCAAGTGCTCGGTCTGGGGCTGGCCGCCCGCGTCTCGGCCAAACTGGGCGAGGGCGTGCTCAACGGCCTGATGACCGCCCGCTTCGGCCTCGCCGCGCTCGCCGTGTGCCGCCCCCTCCCCTTCGTTCGGGCGAACCCGCCCACGGTCAACGACGTCGCCGGTCAGCTTTTCCGCAACGGCGAGGACAAGCCGTAGCGGGTTTTCGTCCTTGCGAGGCCGAGCCGAATCGATGACGGCGTGTCGCCTGGAAGCGGGGCGGTGCCCCCAAAAAGAAGGCTCCCGCACCGGCCGGTGCGGGAGCCTTTTTCGTTGAACAGCCGGTGTCGGCGGTCAGCAGTCGTCGCCGCCCTTCTTGTCGCCGAGCTTCTGGTCGTGGCCGGCGGCGTTCATCGCGCCGACCGTGCCCGGCGCGGCCGGCTGGTCGCCGCCGGCGGTGTTCTTGGCCGAAGCCGTCTGATCCGAGCCCGGCTTGTTGCCGACGCCCTGGCCGGCGCCGACATTGTTCATCGCACCCACGGTGCCGGGAGAAGCCGGCTGCTGGCCGCCCGCGAGGTTCTTCGACCCCGCATCGGCGCCGCTGCCGGTGCTGCTGTTCGCGGCGTTGGAGCCGCCCGGTGCCTTGGTGTTGGTGCTGCCGGTGTTGCACGGGGCGGCGAGCGCGGAACCGGCGATGAAGGCGAAAGCGGTGGCGGTAGCGATGGTCTTCGTGAGCGTCACGTTTGCGTCCCTCCGAATTTATCCGATCGGCTTTGCCGTCCGGTCTGCCCGAGGAAAGCAATTAAGGAAATTTAAGTTCCCGATTTATCCTGCATCAAAGAATATTTTTGGAACCGCATTGCCTCACATTCGATAGGAATCGCTCCAACCCGCTGCCGCCAAATACACTATTTTTCCGCATCCCCTCCGTTCGGTCTGTCTCGCACGCTCACAGCGGCGCGAGGAAGCCGGCCAGCCGCATCAGGCCCTCCGGCCAGGGGCCGTGTCCGCTCGCGACGTTGATGTGCCCGGCCTCGCCCGCATCCACCAGGGCCGAGCCCCAGGCATAGGCATAATCCTCCGCCCGCTCGTAGGTGCAGTGCGGGTCGGTGCGGCTCGCCACCAGCAGCGAGGGAAAGGGCAGCGGATCGCGCGGCACCGGCGCGAAGGCGCGCACGCTCTCGGGGAGATCGGCGCCCGCCTCGATGTCGGGGAAGGCGACCAAGAGGGCGCCGCGCACCACGCCGGGCGGAAAGCGCGGCGCCGCCTCCACCGCCGCAACGACGCCGAGGCTGTGGGCGATGAGGATCACCGGCCGGGTCGCGGCCTCGACGGCCTCGACGACGCGGTTGCGCCACGCCTCGGGATCGGGCCGGTGCCAATCGTCCTGCGCGACGATCCGCGCGGTCTTGAGCCGCGCCGCCCAGCGCGCCTGCCAGTGCTCCTCCTCGGAGCCGGCATAGCCAGGCAGGATCAGGATGTCGCAATCGGCAGTCTTCATGAAAGTCTTCTCGGAAGGTCGCCCCGATCCAACGGGCGGCGGACCGCCCGGCTCCACCGTCACGCGAGCCAGTCGGGCAGGCGGTCGAGGTGGATCAGCTCGTCGTAGCTCGGGCGCAGGCGCACGACCGCGGAACGGTCGCCGGTCACCAGCACCTCCGGCACGAGGCGGCGGCTGTTGTAGGTGCCGGCCTGGACCGCACCGTAGGCGCCCGCGCTCATCACCGCGATCAGGTCACCCGACGCCACTGCCGGCATCTCCCGCCCGAGGGCAAGGTAGTCGCCGCTCTCGCAGACCGGGCCGACCACGTCCGCCGTCAGCCGGGGCGTGTCGATGGTGGGCTCGCGCACCGGGCGCAGGGCGTGGAAGGCGTCGTAGAGCGTCGGGCGGATCAGGTCGTTCATCGCCGCATCGACGATGACGAAGGTCTTTTCCTCCGTCGGCTTCACGTAGATCACGCGGGTGACGAGGATGCCGGCATTGCCCGCGATCATTCGTCCGATCTCGAAGACCGGACGCAGGCCGAGCGGTCGGAAATGCGGGCGCAGGATCGCGGCGAGCGCCGCCGGATCGGGCGGGGGGGCGTTGTCGTCGCGATAAGGGATGCCGAGCCCGCCGCCGAAATCGACGTGGTGCAGCCGGTGCCCGTCGGCCAGCAGTTCGCGGGCGAGTTCGCAGAGCAGCCGCGCGGCGTTGTCGAACGGGGACAGATCCGTGATCTGGCTGCCGATATGCGCGTCGACGCCGACGATCTCGAGGCCGGGCAGCCGGGCGGCCCCGGCATAGACCGCGCGGGCGCGGGAGATCGGGATGCCGAACTTGTTGTCGGACTTGCCGGTCGAGATCTTGGCATGGGTCAGCGCATCGACGTCCGGGTTCACCCGGATCGAGACCGGCGCCTTGCGTCCCCGCGAGGCAGCGACCTCGGACAGGGCGGCGAGTTCGGGCTCACTCTCGACGTTGAAGCAGAGGATGTTCGCATCGAGCGCGGCCGCCATCTCCTCGCGGGTCTTGCCGACGCCCGAGAAGACGATGCGGCTGCCCGGCACGCCCGCGGCGAGCGCCCGGCGCAGCTCGCCCTCGGAGACGATGTCCATGCCCGCGCCCTGGCGCGCGAGGGTGGCGAGCACGGCCTGGTTCGAGTTCGCCTTCATGGCAAAGCAGACCAGCGCGTCGTCGCCGGAAAACGCCTCGGCGAAGACGCGGTAATGCCGTTCCAGGGTGGCGGTGCTGTAGCAGTAGAACGGCGTGCCGACCTCGTCCGCCAGCGCCGTCAGATCGACGTCCTCAGCGTGGAGACGCCCGTCCCGGTAGTGGAAGTGGTGCATGTCAGGATCATCCGCCGCGCGGAAAAAGAGAGCGGCCCGCCCGAATGCCCCCAGGCGCGGTGCGCTGTCTACCTCGAACCGAGCATGCGGCGCAGCTCCCGCCCGAGCGCCGGCACCGCTACAGGATCGAATCGAGGATGAACGGCTCCTTGGGAACCCTGTAGCCGCGCTTCGATCC
>JAGTAM010000609.1 GCA_023422485.1 Pseudomonadota bacterium
CCTCGATCTGGAGCGATGGGATTTCGCGGCCACGCCGGAGGATCACTACCCGCTGCTGCTGCACTACCACCCGCTGAACCTCTACCGGCGTCAGGTGATCAAGCAGGCCGACATGGTGCTGGCCATGTTCCTGCTGAGCGAGCAGTTCTCGCTCGAGGCGAAGCGGCGGAACTTCGAATATTACGACCCGCTGACCACCCACGACTCGTCGCTCTCCGTCTGCATCCAGAGCATCGTCGCCAACGAGATCGGATTGCGCGAGAAGGCGATCCACTACTTCAACTTCGCCGTGGCGATGGACCTGTCCGACATCGGCGGGAACATGATGCACGGCGCGCACATCGCAGCGATCGGCGGCACGTGGCTCGCCCTGGTCTACGGTTTCGCAGGACTGCGCGACACGGGCGGACGCATTGGCTTCCAGCCCTGCCTGCCCGAGGCCTGGGGCCGGATGAGCTTCACGCTCCGCATCCGCGGCCGGACGATCCGGGTCGAACTCGACCACGATGCTGCCACCTACAGCCTGCTGGAGGGAGAGGAACTGACCCTGTGGCACGAGGGGGAGCGCCTGAACCTGTCGGCGGCAGAGCCCTCGGTGACGCGCACGATCCGCCCGCCGGCCGGGGAGGACCATGGCCCGAAGCCCTGACGCCGTGGCGGAGCCTCTGCGAGCGGTGATCTTCGACGTCGACGGCGTGCTGGTCGATTCGCCCCACGAGCAGGCTTGGCGCGAGGCGCTGGCCGATTTCGCCGACCCGAGCGGCTTCACCACGGCCTTCTATCAGGCCCATGTCGCGGGCAAGCGGCGGCTGGAGGGCGCGCGGGCGACGCTGGAGCGACTCGGCGGTGCCGGCGCGGCGGCGCAGGCCGCCGCCTACGCCAACCGCAAGCAGGCGGTGATCGACCGATTGATCGCGCAGGGCCGCTTCGAAGCGTTTCCCGATGCGATCCGTCTCGCGGCGTCGTTGAAAGAGGCGGCTCTGCGCACGGTGCTCGCCTCGTCCTCGAAGAACGCCGACGCAATGCTGGCCCGGGTGATCCTGTCTGAGGGCCGCACGCTGCTGTCGCTGTTCGACGCCGATGTGAGCGGGCGCGAGGTACCACGCGGCAAGCCCGATCCAGCCCTGTTCCTGCTCGCCGCCGCCAGCGTGGGCACGCCTCCCTCGCAATGCCTGGTCATCGAGGATGCACCGGCCGGAATCCGGGCGGCGAAGGCCGGCGGAATGGCGGGGCTCGGCATAGCCCGGCTCGGAGACGAGGCCCTGCTACGGGCAGCCGGCGCCGACCTCGTCGTCACCACGCTCGACGAGCTCGATGTGAGCGTCCTGCCGAGGAGGATCTTGCGCGCCCGGGCTATTGCCTCGCACGCCTGAGGAGAGCCGCTTTGGGCTTACGTCACGGGTTGCGCAGCGCCGGGACCGTCTTCGGCGAGCCGAGATCAAAGGTCTTGTTGCGCAGGGGATCGAGCCGGGTGCCCTCGGAGGCGTCGAAGGCCTTCGGGCGGCCTGCACCGTCGGCGCCGCCGTCCAGCGCCGCGTTCGAGCCCGGCGCGTAGGCCGAGGAGCGGCCCGGGATGGCACCGGGCTGCCCCGCATTCGGCTCGGTGGTGTTCGGGTCGACCTTGTCGACGGCGGCGGGGTCGGCCTGTTGCGATTGCTGGCGGGCGCGCTCAACCTGGCGCCAGCGGGTCACGTTGCGCTGGTGGCCCTCCAGGGAATCCGCGAAGGCGTGGCCGCCGGTGCCGTCGGCGACGAAGTAGAGATCCTTGGTGCGCGAGGGATTGGCGACCGCCTCCAGGGCCGCTCGGCCCGGATTGGCGATGGGGCCGGGGGGGAGACCCTCGATCACGTAGGTGTTGTAGGGGGTCGGCCGCTCGATCTCCGAGCGCAGGATGCCGCGCCCGAGGGTGCCGCGTCCGCCGACGAGGCCGTAGACGATGGTGGGGTCGGATTGCAGCTTCATCCGCTTCTGCAAGCGGTTGACGAACACGCCCGCCACCCGCGGCCGCTCGTCGGCGCGTCCTGTCTCCTTCTCGACGATGGAGGCCAGCGTCACCATCTCGGCCGGCGTCTTCACCGGCACATCGGCGTTGCGGCGTTGCCAGATCTGGTTCAGCACCTCGCGCTGCTTGGCGCGCATCAGGTTGACGATCTGCTGGCGCGTGGCGCCGCGTTCGAACTTGTAGGTATCGGGCAGGAGCGAGCCTTCCGGCGGCGTCTCGGCGATCTCGCCGGAGAGTACGTCATTGTCGTTGAGCCGGGCGACGATCTGCTCGGAGGTCAGGCCCTCGGGGAAGGTGATGGCGTGCTGGACCTGACGCCCGTTGGTCAGCGTCTCGATCGTGTCCTTCACGCTGGCATGGGCCTTGAACATGTACTCGCCATGCTTGAGCGGCCCCTTTCCGCCAAAGCGGGCGGACATCTCGAACAGGCTCGGATGCTCGATCACGCCCTCGCGGGCGAGGATGCTGGCGATTTCCGAGGTGCCGCTGCGGCTGGGGATCACCACGACCTTGTCGGCGGCAAGCGGACCCGGCTCGGAGGCTTGGCGGTTGAGCAGGGTGAGACCGATCAGGGCACCGAGCGCCAGCACGACACCGAGCGTCAGGAACCCGCTGATGGTGGCGAGCAGG
>JAGTAM010000700.1 GCA_023422485.1 Pseudomonadota bacterium
GACGAGTTCATCGCGGCCAACAAGCTCTACGGCGGCTCGATCAACCAGTTCAATCACTCCTACAAGAACTTCGGCTGGCAGGTGGTCTGGGCCGACACCGACGACCCGGACTCGTTCGAGCGCGCCATCACCCCGCGCACCAAGGCGATTTTCTGTGAGTCGATCGCGAATCCGGGCGGCGTGATCACCGACATCGCCGCGCTCTCGGCCATCGCCAAGCGCCACAACATCCCGCTCATCGTCGATAACACGATGGCGACGCCGTATCTGATCAAGCCGTTCGAGCACGGTGCCGACATCGTCGTGCATTCGGCCACCAAGTTCCTGGGCGGCCACGGCAACTCGATCGGCGGCCTGATCGTCGACGGCGGCACCTTCCAGTGGCAGGGCGACGAGCGCTACCCGATGCTGTCGCAGCCGCGGCCGGAATATGCCGGCATGGTGCTGGCCGAGACCTTCGGCAATTTCGGCTTCGCCATCGCCGTCCGCGTCCTCAGCTTGCGCGACCTCGGGCCGGCGCTCTCGCCGTTCAACGCCTTCCTGATCCTCAACGGTATCGAGACCCTTCCGCTGCGGATGCAGCGCCACTCCGACAACGCCCTGAAGGTGGCGCGCTTCCTTGCCGGCCACGAGCTGGTCGAGTGGGTGAGCTATCCAGGTCTGGAGAGCGACCGCTACCACGCGCTGGCCCAGCGCTACACACCCAAGGGCGCGGGCGCCGTGTTCACCTTCGGCCTCAAGGGCGGTTACGAGGCCGGCGTGAAGCTGGTGTCGAATCTCCAGCTCTTCAGCCACCTCGCCAATATCGGCGACACCCGCTCGCTGGTGATCCACCCCGCCTCGACGACGCACCGCCAGCTCACCGACGAGCAGAAGCGGGCGGCGGGTGCCGGCCCCGAAGTCGTGCGCCTCTCGATCGGGATCGAGGATCCGCAGGATCTCATCGACGACCTCGACGCCGCCCTGCGGGCGTGAGTCTCACACCTTGCGGGACAGCGTCAGCGCGTCCCGCAGATCTCGCGTGTCGGTGAGGAGACGTCTCTCCCGGCGCATCCGCGCGAGCAGGGCCCGGTCGGGGAAGCCGCAATAGGGCAGCACCGGAACGCTGCGGCCAGCCGGGATCGCCCCTTCGGCGGCGATCGCGCCGAGCACGCGATCCACCAGGATGCGACCGTGATCGTGCAGTCGCACCGCGGCGCGGGTGGCCGTCGTGTCGTCCGGCAGCGCAAGCGCCTCCTGCGCCAGGATCGCCCCGGCATCGATCGCGGGGGCGAGGCGATGGACGGTGACGCCGAACGCCCCCTTCCCGTCGGCCAGGGCGTGAATCGTCGGCACCGGGCCGCGGTGGAGCGGCAGCAGGCTCGGATGGAGGTTGATCCCGCCGAGCCGCGCCCGCTCCAGCGTCGCCGCCGAGAAAATCTGGTCGAAATGGACGGCGACGATCAGGTCGGGCCCATGGGCCGCGAAGGCTTGGGCGACCGCTTCGCCGTTCACGTCGTCGATCCGCAGCACCGGAATCGCGAGCCGGCGGCAGAGCGCAGCCAGCGGCGGCGCCCCCGGCGTCGCGGCCGGGCCGGCGAGGCGCTGCGTGAGCGGCGCGAGCGGGCGCAGCAGGTCGGGCAATCCGAAATTGACGCCGAGATAGGGAAGGAAACCGGGGCCGGACCGGGCGAGATGGCGCCGGACCTGACCGATGAGCCCGCCATTCGCCGGCCGCTCGGCGTTCGAGAGCCCGACGAACGCGATGTCTCCCGCATGATCCGCTACGAAGCGGCGCACGGCGCGGGCGTTCGGCAGAGCCTCCAGCGCGAACAGAGCGATTCGGGGCGTACCCATCAGCGCCGGTGCCGGTTGCGGAAGCGGAAGCCGTGTAGACCGGCGATGCGTACCCATTCCGGCACCAGGAGCGCACCGCGGGCGAGCGCGGCCAGGATCGCGGGGAAGGCGATCACGTCCCGGTCTCGCTCCAATCCGCGGGCGATGCGGACGGCGGCTTCGTCCGCACTGATTTCGAGCGGGCGCCATCCCTTGATGACGCCGCCCATCGGCGTCTTCACGTAGCCCGGAGTCACCACGCTGAGGTGCACGCCGAGCGGCTTGAGCTTCTGGCGCAGGGCAAGGCCGTGGGCGAGGAGCGCCGCCTTGGCGCCGCTATAGGCCGGCGCGTCGGGTAGCGGCGCATAGGCCGCGAGCGAGGAGATCAGCGCGATCTGCCCCTGGCCGCGCCCGCTCATCAGGGTCACGCAGGGAAGCATGACGTTGAGCGCGCCGGTGAAGTTGATGTCGGCAGTCTCGAAGGCCGTCGATTCGGTCTCCAGGGCGCCGGACGGGTGCCCTCCGTTCACCGCAGCGTTGACGATGACGAGATCGATCGGCGTCTGCGCATCGGTCTCGCGGATCCAGGCGCCGATGGCCTCGCGCTCGCGCACGTCGATCAGCCGCGTCCGGGTCTCGGCCCCCTGCGCCCGGCAACCCTGTGCCACGGCCTCCAGCCGCTCCCGGTCGCGCCCCGTGAGCACGAGGCTTGCTCCCCTCGTCGCGTAGAAGCGCGCGAGGGCCGCGCCGATGCCGCTGGAGGCGCCGGTGATGAGGATGACGGGCAAGGCGGCGTGTCTTTCCGCAAGGGGCCGGGTCGCAGCCGAGTGATTCCGGACCCGCGTCAGGGGCTGGCGGTCAATAGGCGGGCGAGAGGCTTCCGTCGCGGTCGTCCTGCTCCAACGAATCGCGGGCGGCCGCAAGCGAGGCGGGCGGCAGCGCCGCCTCAAGACGCGGAACGGCACCGGCCACCGCCCGCTCGATCGCCGAGCGCGAGAAGTAGCCGCCGTTGATCTGGGTCCGGTGCATGACGACGCGGAGGAAATCCTGCATCAGGTCCGCCTCGGGCGCCTGCGGGTTGTGCCAGAAGGTGTCGATGTCGCCCTGATGGGTGAGCCCCGGCAAATTGTAGACGGCCGAGCCGAAGGCCAGCGTCGGCCGTCCGCGCTCGAGGGCGAGCATCCCGACGGTCGAGTTCACCAGCACAACGCCGCGGCTGCCGTCGATGAGCTTCGGCAGATCGCCGCCATCGATGAAGTCGAGCCGGTCGTTGCAGCCGTGGCGCTTGGCCGATTGGCGGGCGCGCTTGCGCCAGTTCATGATGCCGCTGTCGAGCGGGTGCAGCTTCACCAAGAGCCGTGTCGGCGCCTGCGAATGCTTGGCGAAGGAGGCGATCACCCGGTCCATGAAGCCCTCGACGCCGAGGAACGGCGAGTGGACGCGGATCTGGTAATCGCTGTCGAGTTGGAGCGGCAGCAGGAAATAGTCGGCGTTGATCGCGTGGTAGATCTCGTTGACCCGTGCCGCCTCGCGGCGGGTGCGGCGGCGGCGCACGAATTTCCGGATCCAGCCGGCATACTCGGCCGCGATGTGATTCGGCCGGTGGGTCCGGAACCCCGGATAGAGGTAGGGAAAGCCGATATTGGCGATGTTGAAGCTGATATCCCACAGGCTGCGGCGGGCCATGTCCCCGGTGAGCGGCATGGCTCGGCCGGGCTGTGGCAGCCTGCGGGCGAGTTCCCGAATCTCCTCCGCCCGTTTGGGCAGGGTCGAGTTGCCGTTCACGCCGCCGGCCTCGCAGGTGATCCAGTAAGGCCGGACATAGCCCTCCTCGAACACGTGGATGCGCACGCCCATGGGCTTGGCGACCTGTACCGCGGCCTGATGATAGGGGCGGCAATCGCCGAACAGCACGATATCGGTGATGGCGTGCGTGCGGATATAGGCTTCGAGATAAGCCTCCCAGCCCTCGCGCCTGCCGCGGTAGTGATCCGCCGGATGGGGCCAGAACAACCAGTCGCCGGCCGAGAAGTTGATGCGCCGGACCCCGTGGCCGCGCTCGCGCAGAGCCGTGCCAAGCACCGAGAAGAACGGAGAGGCGATCCCCTGCAGGAACAGAAACGTAGCGCCGTGGTGGCCTATGGTATTGGCACGAGGCTGCGACATTCCCAGGCGCTCAATTCCTAGTCGTGAAGCGATCGGTTTTGCATTGGCCAGCTGAGCACCTCTCACGACAGCCGCGCGCACCACAATCGTCACGCGCGGTAGTCGGGAGAATTTGCGGTCTCCGTTGCCGATCCATCACGCAGAACCTGCGGTGATCGGACGGCCATCGTCTCGCGCCAGATTGCGGCTCCTGTGTGTCCGGTCCAAAATCATCCCCCGAAAAGTGCATCGCGAAAGCCGCTGCCGCTCGTTTCGCGGAGCAAGCGATGTCGGCCATGTCCCCACTGGCCTGTGCCGAAGCCGAGGCTTGGGCTATGGAGCGGGCCTCGCCACGATCGACCGGCCATGATCGACCTGCGCCAACTCGAGCCGCACGGGGATACCGGGCTGCCCCGCTCCTTCCTGCCGCTCGGGCGGACGATCCGGCACCTGCGCGCGCAGGTTGAGGCGGCGACAGGCGCCGCGCTCACCTTCCCCGCGCCGGCTCCGCCGGCCCTTTGGTCCGCAACCGGCGAAGGGAGCGGCAAGGCGGTCCTGCGGGTGGCACCGGGCCCGCTTCTCAGTCCCTACGATTCTCCCGAGACCGGCCTTTCGAGCCTGCGGCTGCACTACGGCGGCCTTCCTGTCGGCGGTGAGATGCCCTCGCCGGATCTCGGCGATCTCCTGCGCGCCCGCGGGCTGTCGGGCTCCAACCGCTTCGCCCGCTCGCTTCCGGAGCCCGTGACGCGCGCATTCGCCGGCGCGCTGGCGCCTGACCTCGCCCTGATCGATCCTGAGACCGCCGCGTCACCACGGGCTTTACGCACCTTCCTGACGGGGCTCCTCGCGGAAAATCCGGGAGCGCGCTTCGTCGCCGCCGGTCCCGAAGGCTGCCCACCGGAGGGAATTCCCGCGGGTCCGCGGCTCACGGTGATCGCGGCTCCGGCCGACCCGTGGTCGCTGTTTCCGATGGCGGCGCGCATCCACGTGGCCCGCTGGGACGCGGCCTGCGAGGCCGCGCTGGCCGGCTTCGAGACCTTCTGCCCAGATCCCGCGGCGGGTTCGCGGCCGGCCGACGAGGCGGGCTTCCTAGCGCTGCGCTACGGCGCGGGGGTGCACGGCTTCGATCCGTGGACGCGGCGCCTGATTCCGCTGGCGGAAGCCGCGGAACGGGTGGCGTGGCTGCGCGACCGCTTTCTCGGCAATGACCGTCGCGTCGTCCTCGTCGGCGTTTCCGGCTGGAAGCGGGCCGCGCTCGATGTCTTCGCCACCGGGCCGGCGGGCGCACCGCTGCACACCATGACCGCCGAGGAGGCGGTGACGCTCGCCCGCAGCCACGGCGGCCGGGTCCGGGCCTGGGCGACCCGCTGCCCGGAGCAGCTTCCGCGCCTGTGCGCCGAGGCCGAGATCCCCTTCGCGCGGATCGAGGATGGGTTCCTGCGCTCGGTCGGGCTCGGCGCCAGCCTGGAGCCGGGCGCCTCGATCGTCGTGGACGACCTCGGCATCTACTACGATCCGCGGGTCGAGAGCCGGCTGGCTCGCATCCTGAAGCAGGCAGACTTTCCGCCCGGTCTGACCGCTCGCGCCGCAGCCTTGCGCGAATCGATCGTGGCGCGGCGCCTGAGCAAGTACAACGTCGGCCTGGAGGCCCCCGGCGCGGACTGGCCGACCGACCGGCGGATCGTGCTGGTGCCGGGGCAGGTCGAGGACGACGCCTCGGTGCTGACGGGCTCGCCCCAGGTGCGCGGCAACCTCGCCCTCCTGCGGGCGGCCCGCGCCCGCAACCCGGATGCCTTCCTGCTCTACAAGCCGCATCCCGATGTCGAGGCCGGCTTCCGGCCCGGCGGGATTCCGGAGAACGAAGTGCGCCAGCTCGCCGACCGCGTCGTCGGCGGGCTCTCCATCGTCGACCTGCTCGACCGCTGCCACCACGTCGAGACCATGACGTCGCTGGCCGGCTTCGAGGCCCTGATCCGCGGCCTGACGGTGGCTGTCCCCGCCCGCCCCTTCTACGCGGGCTGGGGTCTCACGGAGGATCTGGCGCCCGGTGCCG
>JAGTAM010000706.1 GCA_023422485.1 Pseudomonadota bacterium
GTGGCGGTCTCCTCCTGCTGCCGCGGTGGATCGGACCTCAGGGCGTCGCCGTCGCGCAGACGCTCGGTCTCGTTTCGGCGGTCGTCGTGCTCGGCCTGAGGGCGCTGACGGGAACCGGGCGCTTGCCCCTGCCGGGGCGCGACCTCGCCCTCACCGCGGGCGCCTGCCTCGCCATGGTTCTGGCGGTGCTGCCCTTCCGCGGCCTCGAACCGGCGCTGGCCCTGCCGGCCTGCATCGGCGCCGGGGTCGTGGTCTACGGCGCGCTGGTCTGGTTCCTCGACATCGCGGGACTGCGCACGGTGGTGCGGGAGCGCTTTCCGAAACGCCTTCCCGCATCCGCCCGTTGAGACGGACGCACAAACGTCCGGTCACTGACCGGTCTCTCAAGCGACGATGCCACCGCCGGAGTTTGGCGAGAGACACGCAGGTCCGCTTGCCAGGCTCGTCCAATCGGGGTTTGAGTCCGGACGCGCTTTCAAAGAACGCCCATAAGAAACCCGCGGGACGGAAACGATGACCTCATACGCGCCGGCCAGTGAGCAGGAGGCGGCTGCCATCGTCGCGCAGGCGGCCGGCCGCTCGGAACCGCTGCGGCTCGTCGGCGGCGGCACGAAGGCGGCGTTCGGACGTCCGCCCCAGGACGAGGCGACGCTCTCCGCCACAGGGCTCACCGGCATCACCCTGTACGAGCCGGCCGAGATGGTCGTCGCCGCCCGCGCCGGCACGCCGCTCGCCGAGGTGGAGGCCCTGCTGGCCGAGCGCGGACAGATGCTGCCCTTCGAGCCGATGGATCACCGCCCGCTCCTCGGTTCCTCCGGCGAGCCGACCTTCGGTGCGGTGGCGGCGGCCAACAATTCCGGGCCGCGGCGCATCAATGCGGGCGCGGCCCGCGACAGCCTGATCGGCGTGCGCTTTGTCAACGGCCGCGGCCAGGCGATCAAGTCCGGCGGGCGGGTGATGAAGAACGTCACCGGCCTCGACCTCGTGAAGCTGATGGCCGGCTCCTGGGGCACCCTCGGCCTGCTGACGGAGGTCACCTTCAAGGTGCTGCCGGTGCAGGAGCAGGTCACGACGCTGGTCCTGCCGGGCCTCGACGATGCGACGGCCGTCGAGGCGCTCGCCGCCGCCCTCGGCTCGCCGTTCGAGCTGACCGGCGCCGCCCACCTGCCCGGCGGAGTCGGCGGCGGCGAGCCGCGCACCCTGATGCGCGTCGAGGGTTTTTCGAAGTCGGTGGATTATCGCCTCGGCGAGCTGCGCCGGTTGCTGCGCCGTTACGGCGAGGCGCATAGCGTCGAGGGCGAGGCCAGTGCCGCGCTCTGGCGTGCCGTGCGCGACGCGACGCCGCTGGCCGAGCCGCGAGAGGCGGCGATCTGGCGGATCTCCACCGCTCCGACCCGCGGACCGGCGGTCACTGCGGCGATCGGGGCCGGGCTCGCCGCGCGCTGGTTCTACGATTGGGGCGGCGGCCTGATCTGGCTCGCCACCGACCCTGCGGACGATGCCGGTGCCGCCGTGATCCGCGCCGCCGTGAAGGCGGCCGGGAGCGGCCATGCGACGCTGGTGCGCGCGCCCGAGACCCTGCGCGCCGCGGTCCCCGTCTTCGAGCCGCTGTCCGAGCCGCTGATGCGGATCACCGCCGGCATCAAGGCCGCGCATGATCCGGCCGGCATCTTCAATCCCGGCCGGATGTATGCCGGCGTCTGACCGAACGCCGCGTCAGAACACGAACCGCAACCCGGCGTAGAGCAGGCCGGCCAGGGTGATCGCCGCCGGCAGGGTCAGGAGCCACGCGGCGGCGAGGTTGCGCACCGTGGCCAATTGCAGGCCGGAACCGTTGGCGGCCATGGTGCCGGCGACGCCGCTCGACAGGATGTGGGTGGTCGAGACCGGCAGACCGTAGGCCTCCGCCAATCCGATGGTGCCCGCCGCGGTGATCTCGGCGGAGGCACCCTGGGCATAGGTCAGGTGCTTCTTGCCGATGCGGCTGCCGACGGTGACGACGATGCGTTTCCAGCCGACCATGGTGCCGAGGCCGAGCGCCAGGGCGACCGACACCTTCACCCAGGTCGGGATGTAGCGGGTGCCGTCGTTCAGGCTCGTCTCGTAGGTCTTCAGCGTTTCCGCCTCTTCCCCGACGAACAGCCCTTCGCGCTTCTTCAGGCTGTGGATGGCGTCGGAGGCGAGATACATGTCGTTGCGCAGGTTCGGCGTCGCCTCCGCCGGCACGTGGCGGATCGCTCCGTATGCCTTCACCTGTGTGGCGATGTCGTTCGAAATCGCGGCGAGCGCCGCGTAGACCTCCGGCCGGTCGAGATCCTTCTTGCCCGCGGCCTCTGTGATTTGCGTCCGCGCCTCGGCCGGGCTCGGCAGCGGGGCCGCCTCTGCCCGCTTCTGGAAGACGGTCCGGGCGCGCTCGGAGACCTGAACGAAGCCGGGCGTCGATGCCTCCGACATCGTTCGGTTGAGCGCGTAGGCGGTGGGCGCGGCGCCGATCAGGATCAGCATGATCAGGCCCATGCCCTTCTGCCCGTCATTGCCGCCATGGGCGAAGGAGACGCCGCCGCAGGTCAGGATCAGCAGGGCGCGGATCCAGAGCGGGGGCGGCGCGTCGGCCTCGGGCTCCCGGTAGAGGGCGCGGTTGCGGATCAGGAAGCGCATCGCCAGCAACAGCAGGCCCGCCATGACGAAGCCGACGACCGGGCTGAACAGCAGGGCGCGCAGCACGCTCCACGCCTGATCCCATTGCACGCCGGACGTGTCAGAGCCGTCGGGAGCGAGGAGCTGGTTGGCGAGGCCGACGCCGAGGATCGAACCGATCAGCGCGTGCGAGGAGGAATTCGGCAGGCCGAGCGCCCAGGTGCCCAGGTTCCAGATGATGGCCGCGATGAGCAGCGCGAAGATCATCGCGTAGCCCGCGCTCGAACCCGCCTTGAGCACCAGTTCGACGGGAAGCAGCGTCACCACGCTGTAGGCGACGGCGCCGGTCGAGACGACGACGCCGAGGAAGTTCAGGACACCCGAATAGACCACGGCAACGGCGGGGGGCAGGCTGTGGGTGTAGATCACCGTCGCCACTGCGTTGGCGGTGTCGTGAAATCCGTTCACGAACTCGAAGCCGAGCGCGATGAGCAGGGCGAGGCCGAGCAGCGCGAAGGCGCCGATCGCCAGCGGCGGCTGGCCGGCCGCCTGCATGTCGGTGACCAGGTTGAACAGCGCGTAGCCGATGCCACCAACGAGCACGAGAAAGAAGAGACCGATTCCCGCCGGATGAGTGCGCCCGCCGAGATTGGGGCCTCGGGCGGATGGTTCGGCGCGCTCGGCGGCCGAACTGTCGCTCGCCAGGCTGAGAGCGTCTGACATCTGAACCTCGAAGAACTTCGACGGGGGCGATCGGTAGAAGTCGGCATCGATACAGGCCGGTCCTCGCTCGCCAGCCATCGACTACAGGTGACGAGGCAGCATCTGCCACCGCAACGGACCCACCGCCGAGCTTACAAATGTTGGTGAGCCGTGCGGTTCCGTGAATTTTTAATGACAGTTGGAGCGGTCGCTTCGGGCAGATGTCTCGAAGCTTTGAGATGTCGTCTCTCAATCCCTATCAGAATTGACTCGAAGATAAATTGACGCTCGTTCCGATCGCGGTGACCCGCGGCAGGCGGGACGCGGCAGGCCGGATCGTCGTAGAACGTCCTCCATGTTGACGCTCGCGCTCTCACTTGCCCTGCTCGTCGTGTTGGTCCTCATCATCGTCCGGCGGCGGAACCTTACCATCCTGATGAGTATCGGCAGCCTGATCGCGGCACTGCTTGCCATGCTCTTGCTTCAGGATCTCGGCCTCCTGCCCGGCTCGCAGGGGCCGCTGACCCATACCCGGCCGCAGACCGTGGACGACTTGCGCCGTTGACGGGGCGCCGATGCAAGGCTTGGCTAGGGAACTCTCCCGGCCTTCGCGCGTCTGCCGCGAGGAGCCCGGCTTTTCCGCCGAGCCCCGACGGATTGGAGCCTGCCCTTGCGCAACCTTCTCCTGCTTCTGATCCTGATCGCAGGCGGTTTCGTCCTGACGGCCATGTACGTCGCGCCGAAGCAGCCCGAGTTGCGCGGCTGGTACGAGACCAACGCTTGCCCGTATCTCGACCAGATCAGCCCGAAGATCTGCGAGCCGATCCGTGCCGCGAAGGGCACGGACCGGACCTGAGAACTCGCTTGCGCCGGGCCTTCGATTGGTTCTTCCGCGATCGGCGCACCGGCGCCGTCGTGATCGGCCAATGGCCGAATGCACCCCTGTGGACCTTCGCCGCGGCCTCGGCCCTGGAATGGCTGCTCGAGGCGACGATGCCGGGCCTGCCGGCGTCGGTCTTCGCCGGCCTGCGCGTCGTCGCGCTCCTGAGCCTCACCGTCTGGGCGATCGATGAGATCGCCCGCGGGGTCAATCCGTGGCGTCGCTGCCTTGGGGCCGCGGTGCTGATCGGGATCGTGGTCAGCCTCGGCTTCGGCGGTCTGGGCCGCTCGTGAGCGAAGCCTTCGATCTCCTCGTCATCGGCGGGGGCATCAACGGCGTCGGCATCGCCCGCGACGCCGCCGGCCGCGGTCTTCGCGTCCTGCTGTGCGAGCGGGGTGACCTTGCCGAGCACACCTCGTCCGCCTCGACCAAGCTGATCCATGGCGGCCTGCGCTACCTCGAACAATACGAGTTCCGGCTCGTGCGCGAGGCGCTGGCCGAACGCGAGCGGCTGATGCGGCTGGCGCCGCACATCATCTGGCCGCTGCGCTTCGTCCTGCCGCACGATGCCGGCCTGCGCCCGGCCTGGATGCTGCGCGTCGGCCTGTTCCTCTACGACCACCTCGCGCGCCTCAAGGCTTTGCCGCGCTCTCAGGCGTTGCGCCTTGGCCGGGACGGCGTCGGCGCGCCGCTCCAGAAGCGGCTGACGCGGGGCTTCGCCTATTCCGATTGCTGGGTCGAAGACAGCCGCCTCGTCGTGCTGAATGCGCTCGACGCCGCCGAGCACGGCGCGGAAATCCGCACCCGCACCGCTGTGGAATCCGCCCGGCGCGAGGCCGGCGCCTGGACCGTCACCCTCTACGATGCCGAACGGCGGCAGCGGGACAGCGTGCGGGCCCGCGTCGTCGTCAATGCCGCCGGTCCCTGGGTCGGCGAGACCCTGCTGCGCACGCTCGCGCTCGAGGCCCGTCCGAAGGTGCGGCTCGTCAAGGGTAGCCACATCGTGGTGCGGCGGCTCTACGCTGGCGATCAGGCCTACATCCTGCAGCAACCCGACCGGCGCATCGTTTTTGCCATCCCCTACGAGCGCGACTTCACCCTGATCGGCACCACCGACGTGGCGCACGAGGGCGAGCCCGGCCCGGTTCGCATCTCGCCGGAAGAGACGCGCTATCTCTGCGCGTGCATCAACCGCTCGTTCGAGCGTCCGGTCGGCCCGGACGACGTGGTCTGGAGTTTTTCGGGGCTGCGCCCGCTCTACGACGACGCGGCCGCGAACGCCTCGGCCGTGACCCGCGACTACGTGCTCGAACTCGACCATGAAGGGCCGCCGGTGCTCTCCGTGTTCGGGGGCAAGATCACCACCTACCGGCGGCTCGCCGAGCACGCGCTGGAGAAGCTGAAGCCGCACCTGCCGGGTATGAAGTCTGCCTGGACCGGCGGCGCGCCGCTGCCCGGCGGTGATATGCCCGGTGCGGATTTCGACCGCTTCGTCGGGACGCTCGCGGCCAAGTACCCGTTCCTGCCCGAGGCGACCGTCCGGCGCCTCGCCCGCGCCTATGGCACCCGCGCCGCCCTGCTGCTCGGCGATGCGCGCGCCCCGTCCGATCTCGGCGAGACCTTCGGCGGCGACCTCAGCGCCCTCGAGGTGGACTACCTCGTGCGGCACGAATGGGCGCGCGCGTCCGACGACATCCTCTGGCGCCGCTCGAAACTCGGCCTGCGCATGGATCGCGAGGGCGTCGCACGGCTCGGGCGCTACCTCGCCGCCGCGTCCGGTCCCGGATCTCAGCGCCCGTAGACGTCCTCCAGGCGGATGATGGCGTCCTCGCCCGTGTAGGAGCCGACCTGCACCTCGATCAGTTCGAGCGGGATCTTTCCGGGATTGGTCAGACGGTGCATCGAGCCGATCGGCAGGTAGACCGCTTCGTTCTCGTGCACGAGGATGATTGAATCGTTGAGCGTCACCTCGGCGGTGCCCTTCACCACCACCCAGTGCTCGGCCCGGTGGAAGTGCTTCTGCAACGAGAGCCGGCCGCCCGGCGTCACCATGATCCGCTTCACCTGGAAGCGCTCGCCGATGTCGATGCGCTGATACCAGCCCCAGGGCCGGTACATCCGCCGGTGGGCGTCTGCTTCCGGGTGCGCCTTCTCGCGCAAGACCGTGACGAGATCCTTGACCTTGCCCGACTGCGCCTTGGAGGCGACCAGCACTGCGTCGGGGGTCGCGACCACCACCACGTCGTCGAGCCCGACCACGGTGGTCAGCCCGTCGCCCTCGCTATGGACGAGGCTGCCTGTCGTCTCCACCAGCTCGACGCGTCCGCGTACGGCATTGCCCTGCGCGTCGCGGTCCAGCACCTGCCAGACGGCGTCCCAGGTCCCGACATCCGACCATGCGAAGGAGACCGCGAGCACGCCGGCCCGGGTGGTGCGCTCCATGACCGCGTAGTCGATCGAGGTTTTGGGTGCCCGGGCGAAGGACTCGGCCTGGAGCCGGACGAAGTCGAGGTCGGTGGCGGCGTTGGCGAGCGCGCCGCGGGCGGCCTCCAGCACCTGCGGCGCGTACGCCTCCAGCTCGGCGATCATCACGTCGGCGCGGAACAGGAAGTAGCCCGAGTTCCACAGGGCGCCCTCCCCGATCAGACGCTCGGCGCCGGCCGCGTCCGGCTTCTCGACGAAGCGCTCGACCAGGAAGAGCCCCGACGCGTCGGCAAGGGCGCCGCCGGTGCGGATGTAGCCGTACTCGGTCGCGGGCCGGGTGGGGGTGATGCCGAGCGTCATGATGTGGCCGAGCCGGGCACCGCGGGCGGCCTCTTGCGCGGCTCGCGCGAAGGCGGCGGCGTCCTCGATCACGTGGTCGGCGGCCATCACCAGCACCACCGTCTCCGGTCCGCGCTGCGCACCGTGGAGCGCGGCCACCGCTACGGCGGCGGCGGAATCGCGCCGCTCGGGTTCGAGCAGGATGTCGGCACTGATCCCGCTCTGCGCCAGCTGTTCGGCGACGATGAAGCGGGACTCGGCCGAGGCGATCACGGTGGGCCTTGCGAACACGCGCCCGTCGGCGACGCGGCGGACGGTGGCCTGGAAGGTCGAGGTTGCGGGATCCACGAGCGGCGTGAACTGCTGCGGCATGCTCTCGCGCGAGGCCGGCCAGAGCCGCGTGCCCGAGCCGCCGCACAGGATCACGGGCAGGATTGTCTCGTGGTCTGCCTCGGCCATGGCCCAGCCCCGTCGCGTATCGAGAGGCGCCAGCCGGTCGGAAAAATTGCGGGAGCGGCGAGCGCGAAAATCAGCTCCGCCCTCTTAGCCGATCCACCCGCAGGGCACCACGAGGCGGGCCGACATGCCTGCGATTCAGGTAAATTCCGGCGAAGGCCGGTTGAGGAACGGCGGAGGCAGAGCCTCCGCCTGGACTTGGAAAGGGCTATTCAGCGGCCTGCCGCTCGCCGTAGCCGAGGCGCCCGTTGAGTTCGCCGAGAAGCTTCACGGCCGCTTCCGCGATCACCGTGCCCGGCGGGAAGATCGCCGAGGCGCCCGCGGCGTAGAGCGCGTCGTAATCGCCTGGCGGGATCACGCCGCCGACCACGATCATCACGTCGTCGCGCCCTTCCGCCTTCAGCGCCGCCTTCAGTTCCGGCACCAGCGTCAGGTGGCCCGCCGCCAGCGAGGAGACGCCGACGATGTGCACGTCGTTCTCGACCGCTTGGCGTGCCGCCTCGTCGGGCGTGGCGAAGAGCGGCCCGATATCGACGTCGAAGCCGAGATCGGCGAAGGCCGAGGCGATCACCTTCTGGCCGCGGTCGTGCCCGTCCTGGCCCATCTTGGCGACCAGGATGCGCGGACGCCGCCCGTCATTCTCCTCGAAAGCCTCGACGAGGCCGCGGACCTTCTCCACCACCGGCGACATGCCGCCCACCTCCCGCTTGTAGACGCCCGAGATCGAGCGGATCTCGGCGCGGTGACGGCCCCAGGCCTTCTCCAGCGCCTCGGAGATCTCGCCGACCGTGGCCTTGGCCCGCGCCGCGTTCACCGCCAGTTCGAGCAGGTTGCCCTCGCCATCGGCCGCTTTCGTCAAGGCGGCGAGCGCCGCATCGACGTCGGCCTGGTTGCGCTCGGCGCGCAGGCGCTTGAGCTTATCGATCTGCTTGGCGCGCACGTCGGCGTTGTCGACCCGCAGCAGGTCGATCTTCATCTCGTCGTCGGGCTTGTACTTGTTGATGCCGACGATCGTCTGCCGGCCGGAATCGATCCGCGCCTGGGCCCGCGCCGCCGCCTCCTCGATGCGCAGCTTCGGGATGCCGGCCTCGATGGCCTTGGCCATGCCGCCGAGCGCCTCGACCTCGCGGATATGCTCCCAGGCGCGCGCGGCGATGTCGTGGGTCAGGCGCTCGACATAGTAGGAGCCGCCCCACGGGTCGATGATCCGCGTCGTGCCGCTCTCCTGCTGCAGGAAGAGCTGGGTGTTGCGGGCGATGCGGGCCGAGAAGTCGGTCGGCAGCGCCAGCGCTTCGTCGAGCGCGTTGGTGTGGAGCGACTGCGTCCCGCCTTGCGTCGCCGCCATCGCCTCGATGCAGGTGCGGGTGACGTTGTTGAACACGTCCTGCGCGGTGAGCGACCATCCGCTCGTCTGCGAATGGGTGCGCAGCGGCAGCGACTTGTCGGACTTCGGCTCGAACTCCTTGACGAGCTTCGCCCAGATCAGGCGCGCGGCCCGCATCTTGGCGATCTCCATGAAGAAGTTCATCCCGATCGCCCAGAAGAACGACAGGCGCGGGGCGAACTGGTCGATGGTGAGGCCGGCGGCCAGACCTGCCTTGATGTACTCGACGCCGTCGGCGAGCGTGTAGGCGAGCTCCAGATCCTGCGTCGCCCCGGCTTCCTGCATGTGGTAGCCGGAGATCGAGATCGAATTGAATTTCGGCATGTTCTTCGAGGTATAGCCGAAGATGTCCGAGATGATCCGCATCGATCCCTTGGGGGGATAGATGTAGGTGTTACGGACCATGAATTCTTTCAGGATGTCGTTCTGGATCGTTCCGGCGAGTTTTTCGGGCGGCACGCCCTGCTCCTCGGCCGCGACGATGTAGAGGGCGAGCACGGGCAGCACTGCGCCGTTCATCGTCATCGACACCGTCATCTCGTCGAGCGGGATGCCCGAGAAGAGGGTTCGCATGTCGTAGATCGAGTCGATCGCGACACCCGCCATGCCGACATCGCCCGACACGCGCGGGTGGTCGGAATCGTAGCCGCGGTGGGTGGCGAGGTCGAAGGCGACCGAGAGGCCCTTCTGGCCGGCCGCGAGGTTGCGCCGGTAGAAGGCGTTCGAATCCTCCGCCGTGGAGAAGCCGGCATATTGCCGGATGGTCCAGGGCTGGGTGACGTACATCGCCGGATAGGGCCCGCGCAGGTAGGGCGGCAGGCCGGGGAACGAGTCGATGCCCTCGCAGCCCTCGCGGTCCTCGGGACCGTAGAACTCCTTTACCGGAATGCCCTCGGGCGTCATCCACGGCTCGGAGGCCGGCGGGGGCGGCGCCTTGAAGCCGTCGGCCGCGAAGGCCACTGAGGTGAAATCGGGAATCCGGGAGGTCATGACGCGTGTTTCCTGGCCTCAGCCTCGGGGTCCGAAGCTGTCGTGGTTTCTTGAAGTTTTTTTTGAGCATTATAGGCGTGGCGCCAAAGGCGGCTACTGTCAAAAAGGCCGGCTTCAGCGGCTCCGCTTCCGCCCGCTCGCCCTCCCGGCCGTCGCCGTGGCGTGACGTCCCTGGCATCCCAGCGGACGCTCGGGGCCGCACCGGAGGGGGCGGCGAGCCAGGATCGCCGCTGGGCGATCAGGTGCTTCAGGCGCCGCGCCCGCGCCTCCTTCCGTCCGCACTCGCAGGGCCAGTCGCAGTCGAAGCTGTGCGGTCCGCCCTCGCCGCTGAACAGGCTGAGCAGTGCCAGCACGATCCCGACCAAGCCGATGATGCCGATGACCAGCGTCGGCCATGCCAGTCCGAGGCCGACGGCCACCGCGATCGCAACCTTTCCGGCCAGCGTTCCGACGAGCTTCAGCTTGACCAGCGCGCCGAGGGTCGCCGCCGCACCGGCCGTGCCGCGCAGCGCCCGCAGAACCCGTCGGCGGACCCGCTTTCGTCCCGCGAGTCCTTCCAGCCGGCGCAGTTCGCGCTCCATGCGGCGGCGCGTAAGCGCACGATCCTCCACGGTGTCCGCCTGCACGCCCCCTCCCCCTTGTCCTTACGGCGAATGTGCTTCGACGCGCCGGTGAACGTCAAACCGACGCTTTCCTCCGATCCGCTGGGTACGCGATACGGGCAGCGAACGGAGCTGGGCGGGTAGGATGAGGTTCGTGCGAAGGAAGACGCCGAGCGCGGCGCGCAACTGGCCGTTCTTGGCCGGCTTCGTCGAGGCCGAGCGCCGGCTCGGCGCCCGGGCGCAGGCGCACGGACGCTTGACCGCCTTCGCCTACGAATTCCTGCGCTTCGGGGTGAAGCAGGGCTGGGCCTGCCTGTTCGGCGGTCTGATCTGCGCGCTCCTGATCGGAACGCACCTGTTCTACCCGGCCGACGCGCCGCTCTCGCGCTACGACTTCCTGACGCTCGCAGCGGTGCTGATCCAGGTGGCGCTGCTGGCGCTCGGCATGGAGACCTGGGAGGAGGCCAAGGTCATCGCGATCTACCACGTCGTCGGCACGGCGATGGAGATCTTCAAGACCGGCGTCGGCTCGTGGATCTATCCGGAGGCGAGCTGGCTCCGGATCATGGGCGTGCCGCTGTTCACGGGCTTCATGTATGCCAGCATCGGCTCGTATATCGCCCGCGTCTGGCGTCTGTTCGATTTTCGCTTCACGCGGCACCCGCCGCTGGCCCTCACGCTGCCGCTGGCGGGGGCGATCTACGTCAACTTCTTCAGCCACCACTACATCGCGGATTTACGCTTGGTGCTGTTCATCGCGACCGGCGTGCTGTTCGGCACCACCGTCGTGCATTTCAAGGTCTGGCAGGTGCATCGTCAGATGCCGCTGCTGCTCGGCTTCGTCCTCGTGTCGCTCTTCATCTGGCTCGCCGAGAACATCGGCACGGCGTCCCGCGTCTGGCTCTACCCGAACCAGGCGGCCGGCTGGTCGCCGGTCTCGGCGGCCAAGCTCGGCTCGTGGTTCCTGCTGATGATCGTGTCCTACGTGCTGGTCACGCTGGTGAACCGGCCGGAGGCGTGCCCCGAGGTTGCACCCGTGCGGCCCACCGATCGGGCGCAGCCGCGACCTACGCACTGAGGCCGCGATCAGTTGACGTAGGTGCGGATCCAGTTCGGGGAGAGGATCTCGCCCTCTTCCGTGATGATCCAGGGCTGCTTCGAGGGATCGCCCAGAGCACCCTTCGCGGCGGCGAGCGCCTCGCGCAGGGTGGCGTAGCGCTCGGGCTGGGCCAGCGGCGAGGAGGCGGGCAGCGTGCGCCAGATGTTGAGGTCGGCAGGACGTTCGAGAGCTTCGGTTTCCATCTCTGGTTCTTCCTGTGCGAACCGTATCCGTCCGTTGAAGGACGCCGCGACGACTGAGACCGTCGGGACGGTATGTTCAAAGTTTCTAGGGCGATCGGAGCATCTCTGGGGCGGCTTTGCGATCAATTCGAGTGCTCGACAGCCAATCAGTCACCGTTTCGTCGCAGTTCCTCACCTGAACTTTGCCTTGGTTTCGCCAAGAATTGGTCCAGGCCCGCCCACGGACGCCTTCATCAGTAAGATGACACTGCGTACGAAACAGTATGCAATTGGTTACTCTCGGGTGTCAGGCTTGGCCGTGCGATGTCGCACCCAGCCTGCCTGTGCGGGAAAGCGGGGATTTGTTGACCGGAGGCCACACCGGACACAGCTAAGTCTCATTTCTCGAGGTTCCGCGATCGCCGTCGCCATCGTCTGCATATCGGGGATCGTAGTCGATCGAGTCTGAACGCTGCCCGTACCGCCGACGCGGGGCGCGCGGTGTATGGACGCGCGCGGGCCGATCGAGGCAAAGGCGTAGCAAGGGCTTGGCGAAGCCTTGGGCCACGCTCGGGTGCGACAGGGTCAAGGTTGGGGTTGTTGGTGCCGGATCGTTTTGTGCGGATCGCCTTGGGCGTGACTCTGGGCCTGCTGATCGCCTTCGTGGCGCAGCCCTACATCCTCGCCTTCCTTTACTCGGCGGATGCACCGCGCTCGGTGACCGCGCGCGGTGACCTATCGGCTGCGGAGAAGACGACGGTCGATCTGTTCGCCCGCGCCGCGCCCTCCGTCGTCCACGTCTTCGCCCAGGCCGCGGCCCAAGGGCGCGCGCTGATGGAACCCGACGACGAATTCGGCCAGGGGGAGCAGCAGCAGGGCTCCGGCACGCAGACCGGCACCGGCTTCGTCTGGGACGCGGCCGGGCATGTCGTGACCAATAACCACGTGGTCGAGGCCGCGACCAAGGGCGGCGGCTCGATCTCCGTACGGCTTGCCTCCGGCGAGGTGGTGGGCGCGCGGGTTGTCGGCACCGCGCCGAGCTACGATCTCGCCGTGCTCCAGCTCGGCCGCGTGGCCAAGATGCCCCCCCCGCTCGCTGTGGGAACCTCGGCCGACCTCAAGGTCGGCCAATCGGCCTTCGCCATCGGCAACCCGTTCGGCCTCGACCACACCCTGACGACCGGCGTGATCAGCGCGCTCCAGCGCCGCCTGCCGACGCAGGAGGGCCGTGAATTGTCGGGCGTGATCCAGACCGATGCGGCGATCAATCCCGGCAATTCCGGTGGGCCTCTGCTCGATTCCGCGGGCCGTCTCATCGGGGTCAACACCGCGATCTTCTCGCCCTCGGGGGCCAGTGCCGGCATCGGCTTCGCGGTGCCGGACGATGTGGTGAACCGGGTCGTGCCCGACCTGATCAAGAACGGTCGGGTCCGCAATCCCGGCATCGGCATCATCGCCGGCCAGGAAGCGACCGCAGCCCGCCTCGGTATCGATGGCGTCGTGGTGCTGCGGGTGCTTCCCGGCTCGCCCGCGGCGCAGGCGGGCTTGCGCGGCGTCGACCCTCGGACCGGGAATATCGGCGACGTCATCGTCGGCGCCAACGGCCGGCCGGTCCACCGCCTGTCGGACCTCACCGCCGTCGTCGAGGAAGCCGGGCTCGACCGCCCGGTCACGCTGCTGGTGGAGCGCGACGGCCGGGTTCGGACCGTTCGGCTGAACACGGCGGACATGGCGCAGACGCGGCTATGATGAGGGTCACCGGGCCCCTGCACCGGATGAGCGCTTTACCCGCGGGCCGAACCGGCCGATGAGCGAGGAATGCTCCTCGCCCTCGGCCTTCTGGCGCTCATCGGATTCTGGTGGCTCGGCCGCCGCAACGGGCGCCTGCCCTTCGGCCTGACGCCCCGGCTGCTCGCCGGCTACGCTCTGCTGGCGACGGCCTTCGTTCTGTCGCTGCGCGGCAGCTTCATCCTCGCCCTGCTGCTCGGCGCCGGGGGCGTCTGGCTGGCGGAGGGCGAGGCCGGCGTGATCCGCCGCGTCCGCGCGTGGCGCGGCTATCGGGAACCGCAAGCGGTGCGCGCGGCCTCCCTCGAACTCGACATCCGCGCCGACGGCGTGCCCCTGGACGGGACCCTGTTCGTCGGCCCCTTCGCCGGGCGCCGCCTTTCGGCGGTGCCGACGGAGGCGCTGATCGAGCTGACGATCCTTTTGCGCCCCCACGATCCCGAGGGCACGCGCCTGCTAGAGGCGTATCTCGACCGCCGGCAGTCCGGCTGGCGTGTAGACGCTGATAGCGACCGAGACCCGCGGCCGGGCGGCCCGGCGAAGCCAGGGACGATGACGGAGGAGGAGGCCTATCAGGTCCTGGGGCTTGAGCGCGGGGCGTCCCTGGAGGAGGTCCGCGCGACTCATCGGGCGCTGATGAAGCGGCTGCATCCCGACCAGGGCGGCAGCGTCGAGCGGGCGGCGCGGGTGAACGCGGCGCGTGACAGACTGGTGAACCGACATCGCTAGAACTCCACGCGCGTTGTCAGGGTCTTTGACGCGAACGAATTGGGGGCCGCTTGGCACGGCTCGTATGGGAGTGACGGCCCGCCGAACAAGGCAGGCGCCGGACCGTACGGTATCGGGTTGATCGCTCCCGTTTTCGCCACACTCCGTCATCGCGAGCGTGAGCGAAGCGCTTCAGGGTGCGACCTCTCCGGAATGCTCCCCGCCCTGGATTGCCTCGGCTTCGCTTCGCAATGGCGGGGAAGAAGTCGGCGCGATCGAGAGGATCGACGAAAAATCAGCTCCGGGTGGCGAAGCAATTGAAGCCGTTCTTCTTCAGCGCGGCGCAGGCATCCTGCGCCGTGCTCTGCTCGGAGAATCCCGAGAAGCGGGCGCGGTAGAGCGTGGTGCCGCCGTGCGTCACGCGCACGGTGTAGGGCGCGGCCTTGGACAGCATGCCGGTGCGGCTGCGGGCGTCGGCGAGGATCGACTTGGCCTTGTCCTCGTCATCCATGGCGCCGAGCTGGATCACCCAGGGGCTTGGCGTGACGGGCTTGGCGCTGTCGCCGCGGGCGTCCTTCGGCGGGCCCTCGGCGCGGGAGGCGACGCCCTCCACGGCGGGAAGGCGGGCGGTGGTCTTGCCCCCCACGCTCGGGAACGGCGCCTGGCTCGCCGAGCCGGCATAGGCCTGGGCGGCGCCCGGCAGCGCCTGGAGGCCGGCGCGGCGCGATCCCGGCGTCGTCGTGGACGGGCGGATGTCGAGGGGCGCGGTGCTCGTGGAACTCGTCGTCTCGATGCCGTCGTCGTCCGCCGAGGCGAGGACGGTGCGGGTGCGGGACTCGGCCTCGGCAACGACCGCCGGGCGGCCGCGCTCGGCCACCTCGACCACGGGCGCCGTCTGGCGGGCGCCGGCATAGGCGCGGGGCAGGTTGGCGCGCACGAGGTCGGCCATGATCCGGTCGCGGCTCGCGCCCGACTTTCCGCCGAGCACGATCGCCACGATCTGACGGTCGCCGAGCTTGGCTGCGGTCATCAGGTTGAAGCCGGAATCGCGGGTGTAACCGGTCTTGATGCCGTCCACGCCCTCGACGGTGCCGAGCAGGCGGTTGTGGTTGCCGATCACGCGGCCGCGGAAGGCGAAGGAGCGGGTCTGGAAGTAGCGGTACTGACGCGGGAAGCGGTCCTGAATGGCGCGGGCCAGGATGGAGAGGTCGTGGGCGGTGGTGATCTGATCCGGGTCGGGCAGGCCCGAGGCGTTGGCGAAGTTGGTGCGGCTCATGCCGAGCGCCTTGGCCTTGCGAGTCATCATCTCGGCAAACCGCGGCTCGGAGCCGGCGATGTTCTCGCCGATGGCGCAGGCCACGTCGTTGGCCGACTTCGTGACCAGCGCCTTGATCGCCTCCTCGACCGTCACGGTCGATCCGGGGCGCAGGCCGAGCTTCGACGGCGCCTGGGCGGCGGCTTTGGCCGAGACGGAAAGCGGCGAATCGAGGTCGTAGCGGCCCCGCTCCATCTGCTCGAACAGCATGTAGAGGGTCATCACCTTGGTGATCGAGGCCGGGTGGCGCAGCGCGTCCTCGTTGACCGCGTGGAGCGTCCGGCCCGACTTCACGTCGACGACCATGGCGGCGTAGGGCGGGTTGTAGCCGCTCACCGCCTTGCGGGCGTGGCCTCGGCGCTTGGCCTCGGCGGGATCGGCCACCGCGACGAGAAAACTCGTCGCCAGGAGCAGCACGGCGACAGCGCGGGACCCCGTGGTGGGCCGGCCTTCTACGCGACGCATCTCGAAACCTTCGCCTCGACAGTCGGGCACTCCGGCCCGGCTGGCACCCTTCACGGACACCGCCACCGGGTCCGCAATCTCTGGCGAGGACGGTAGGATGAACGCGGTTACGCGGCCGTTAATGCGGCCGCATCCAAGTTCGAGATCGCCCTTTTGCCACAGGGGTTAAGCCAATCTTGACGGGATGGCGGCGCCTGCCGCGTGCCGATGGTTTTAGCGCCTCGCGATCGGGCACCGGCGACCGATGCTGCGCGTTTCACACGCGTGTGCGGGGACGCGTGTGCGAGCCGTGTCGAAGGAGGGGCCGGAGACTATGGCTCGGCCGGACAGTTTCACGCACCTCTCTGGCGCAGTCGCCGATCGGCCTATAGATTGCCTCATGAGCACCGCGCCCCTCCACCGGGACGCCGGTGACGAAGGCTGCCAGACCAAGGTCGCTTCGATTCAGATGTGTTCCAAGCTGATCCAGAACGAAGTGCAGGAGGCGGGTCGGGGACGGGTTCCGGTGCGTGCGGCTTCGACCCCGCGCAACCCGGGCGACGACGATCGTTCGGGCACCGCGATCATCACCCGGACCAAGCCGCGCGCGAAGCGACCGAGCCTGTATCGCGTCCTGCTGCTCAACGACGACTACACGCCGATGGAATTCGTCGTGCACGTCGTGGAGCGCTTCTTCAACAAGAGCCACGAAGACGCCTACCAGATCATGATGCACGTCCACCACAATGGCGTGGGGGAGTGCGGCGTGTTCACCTACGAAGTCGCGGAAACGAAAGTGACGCAGGTGATGGATTTCGCCCGCAAGCACCAACATCCGCTTCAGTGCGTTATGGAAAAGAAATAGGCATCCAGCGAAGGCCAGAGCATTGCCAAGCTTCTCACGCAGCCTCGAGCAAGCCCTCCACCGCGCCCTGGCCCTGGCCGGAGAGCGCCGCCACGAATACGCGACCCTCGAACATCTCCTGCTCGCGCTCGTCGATGACCAGGATGCCGCCGCCGTGATGCGGGCCTGCAACGTCGAGATCGACGTGCTGCGCCGCAATCTCGTCGAGTATGTCGACACCGAACTCTCGAACCTGACGGGCGACGGGCGCCAGGACGCCAAGCCGACCGCCGGCTTCCAGCGCGTCATCCAGCGCGCGGTGATCCACGTGCAGTCCTCGGGCCGCGAGGAGGTGACGGGCGCCAACGTGCTCGTCGCGATCTTCGCCGAGCGCGAGAGCCACGCCGCCTACTTCCTGCAAGAGCAGGACATGACCCGCTACGACGCGGTGAACTACATCAGCCACGGCATCGCCAAGCGGCCCGGTGCCTCCGAGCCCAAGCCCGTTCGCGGCGCCGAGGAGGAGAGCGCGTCCGAGCGTCCCGGCGGCGAGGACAACGAAGCGCGGCCCAAGAAGAAGGGCGACGCGCTGGAGGCTTACTGCGTCAACCTCAACAAGAAGGCGCGCGACGGCAAGATCGCCCCGCTGATCGGCCGCCATTCCGAGGTCGAGCGCACGATTCAGGTGCTGTGCCGCCGCCAGAAGAACAATCCGCTGCTGGTGGGCGACCCCGGCGTCGGCAAGACGGCGATTGCGGAAGGTCTCGCGCGGAAAATCATCCAGCACGAGGTGCCCGAGGTTCTGGCCGATGCGACGGTCTTCTCCCTCGACATGGGCACGCTGCTCGCCGGCACTCGCTACCGTGGCGACTTCGAGGAGCGCCTCAAGCAGGTGATGAAGGAGATCGAGGCGCACCCCAACGCCATCATGTTCATCGACGAAATCCACACCGTGATC
>JAGTAM010000002.1 GCA_023422485.1 Pseudomonadota bacterium
GCCCCAACACCTATACCGGGGGCACCACCCTCAATGGCGGGACACTCGTCGCCTCGGCGGCGGCTCTCGGCAGCGGACCGGTGAGCAGCAACAGCGACCTGATCGTCGACCAGCCCGGCGACGCCACGCTGGGTAGCGCTCTCAACGGCACCGGCCGCTTCACCAAGCAGGGGGCGGGCACGCTGACCTATACCGGCACGGGGACGCTGTCGGGACCGACCACGGTCGCGACGGGTGGGCTTGTCGTCCAGGGAAGCCTCGCCGCCTCGCCCGTCACCGTGGCGAACGGCGCCAGCCTCGGCGGCACCGGCCAGATCGGCGGGCTGACCGTCCAGTCCGGGGCGACCGTCGCCCCGGGGGGCGGCACTGCCGCGGGCAACCTCGGCACGCTCAGCGTCGACGGCAGCGTGCTGTTCGCAAGCCAGTCGATCTACCAAGTGGACGCTACGGCGGCCGGCCAGTCCGACCGCATCGCCGCGACCGGCACGGCAACGCTGCAGGGCGGAACGGTGCAGGTCACGGCGGGTACAGGCCAGTACGCACCGCGCACGCGCTACACCATCCTCTCTGCCGCGGGGGGCGTGACCGGGCAGTTCGCCGGCGTCAGCGCGAACTTCGCCTTCCTGACGCCGTCCCTCAGCTACGACGCCAACGACGCCACTCTGACGCTGGCGAGCAACGGCGTGCAGTTCGGTGCGGTGGCGATCACGCGCAATCAGGGCAGCGTCGCCGCGACGGTCCAGGCCCAGGGCGCCGGGACGCGTCTCTACGACGGCATCGCCGTGCTCTCGGCGCCCCAGGCCCGGCAAGCCTTCGATGCCCTCTCGGGTGAGATCCATACGAGCGCGGTGACGAGCCAGTTCGCCACCGGCCACCTCGTGCGCGAGGCGATCCTCGACCGGCTGCGCTTCGGCGAGCAGCCGAGCTTCAGCGGTCCCGGCGTGGGGGGCATCGGCCAGCGCTTCGCGCCCGGCACCACCCTGCCGGCGATGTACACCGCCGACCTGCCGAGCCGGACCATCGCACCGGTCTCGGTCCCGACCCAGCTCGTCGCGCCGAACCCGGTCGCGGTCTGGGGCCAGGGCTTCGGCTCGTTCGGCGCGGTCGGCGGCGACGGCAATGCCGCGCGGCTCGATCAGCAGACCTCCGGCTTCGTGCTCGGGGCGGACACCCGCCTCGACGAGAGCTGGCGGATCGGTGTGGCCGGCGGCTACACGTTCACGACCTTCGACATCACCGCCCGCCAGTCCACCGGCACGGTCGAGAGCGGCTACGGCGCACTCTATGCCGGCGGCAGCTTTGGCCCGGTGCAGCTGCGGCTCGGCGGCGCCTATGCCAGCTCAAACCTGACCACCAGCCGCGCTGTGATCTTCCCCGGCTTCTCGGACAGCACCAGCGCCCGCTATGGCGGTTCGCTTAGCCAAGCCTTCGGCGAAGTCGGCTACCGCGTCGGCTCCGGCACGGGTTACGTCGAGCCCTTCGTGGGTGGTGCCGCGATCCGGATTGGCCGTGACGGCTTAACCGAGCGCGGTGGTGCGGCGGCGCTGAGCGCCCGGGGGCAGGACTACGACATCGCCACCTCTACGGTGGGCGTGCAGGCCCAGGGACAGATCGGTGCGTTCTTCGGCTCGACCTCGCCGATCTTCGTGCGCGGTCTCGTCGGCTACCGCCGCGCTTACGGCGACGTGGTGCCCTCGACCCTGTTCAGCTTCGGCACGGCCGGTCAGAGCTTCCTGACGGCGGGCGTTCCGGTGGCGCGCGACGCTCTGGTAGCGCAGGCCGGTCTCGACTGGCAGGTGGCGCCGACGACGACGCTGTCGCTCGCCTATACCGGACAAGTCGGAGCGGATCGCACCCAGATCCACGGCGTCAAGGGCGGCTTCCTCTATCGCTGGTAAGACGGATGACGATGCGTTCGACAACGAAGACAGTGCTGATCCTTGCAGCCAGCGCCGTGCTGGCCGCGCCGGCGGCCGGGCTCCTCGCGTACGGTCCGGTTCTAGCGCAGGCGGCCCCTGCGGCTCCGGCCGTGCCGACGGAGCCCGGCACGACCACGGCGAGCTATGGCGACTGGGTGTTGCGGTGCCAGCGCGGGGGCACGGCCGAGAAACCGGTGCGGGTCTGCGAGGCGGCGCAATCGATGCAGGTGCAGGGGCAGGCCCAGCCGATCGCGCAGATCGCGGTTGGGCGGGTCGGCGCGGGTCAGCCGCTGCAGGTGACGGCCCTGCTGCCGCCCAACGTGGCCTTCTCGAGCAGCGTGCGGGTGCTGATGGACGAGAAGGATGCGGCGGGGATCGAACTGCCCTGGCGCCGCTGCCTGCCGGGAGCCTGCGTGGCCGAGGCGGCCGTCAAGGAGGAGAACCTCCGGCGATGGCGCGGGGCGACGGAGCCGGGCCGGATCACGTTCAGGAACGCGGCCGGGCAGGACGTGGCGATCCCGCTGTCGTTCCGCGGCCTCGCCCAGGCCCTCGATGCTCTGGCCAAGGAGCCGGGATAGGGCATCGATCGACACGGTGCGTGGTAGCCTGCTCCCGCGATTCAGTCCGGGGGGCAGCGACTAAATCCCTGATCCTAGCTTCTCCTTGGTCCGGCGCATTTATGACGTAGACAGATAGCGACCAGCCAACGCCGGTTTCTCACCTCGATCGGTCCATCTGCCACAACGCGGATATTCTGGGAGGCTGCATTGGGTCAGGTGTCCGCGCTCAACATGAGCGGCTGCGATTGATGTCGCAGAAAGCACCAAGGACGATACGCTCCTCCAACTACAGATGATAGGGCAGAGCTATTTCTCAACTTAGGGAAAGAGCCACGCTCCCCATGAGCCCCGAGCCTCCACCGCCAGCCATGCGGGATGGGGACCGCCGGGTCGCACGCCGAAGGGCATCGGCAGCAAGCGGTCCCGCCCCGACACCGAGACGGACCGCAGGAGGAGGCAACGGGTCGCCCCGACCTCCAGGACATCCCGCCGTCAGCCGGATCGAGCGGCGGGAAACGTCCGCGCTGGCCGTCCAAGCTGACGGGAAGCGGTGCGTAAAGGCCGACAGCACAACCCCGGCCTGCCTCATACGGGGTCGCACGTCGATCCGCCGGTCGACCGATGGCGTGGCTCCGAGTTCCACCCGCCCCGGACGAGCGAGGCTTTGCCTACGCCCGGCAAAGCCTTGCCTTCAGCAAGCCGGCCTCCCTCCAACGTTCACCAAGTTCCAAGCAGGCAGCCCCCACATCGTACGGGGCACACGGACGCCGACCCGGGCAGTCCGGTGAACGATCGCCGCCGGCACGGGAACCCGGACCCACGCCCCCGACGAGGTTCCCGGATCACCGCCCATGTCCGCCGACCCGAGCCCCACCGATCTGCACGCGCGCGTCGCCGCCGCCATCCTCGCCCAGCTCGAAACAGCCGACCCCGCTTCGTGGACCCCGCCCTGGCACGGCGCTGACCCCATGCCGCGCAACGCCCGCACCGGACGGCGCTACCGCGGCATCAACGTCCTGGCGCTGTGGTGCGCGGCGCAAGGACACGCTTACAACGACGCTCGCTGGGCGACCTACCGTCAGTGGGCCGCGCTCGGTGCGCAGGTTCGTCGCGGCGAACGCGGTACCCTGATCCTGTTCTACAAGGACCTGACGACCACCGGCCGAGCCGACACAACGCACGGGACCAACACCGACAACGGCACGACCGCCGCCCGGTTCGTCACCCGCGCCTCGACCGTGTTCAACATCGCCCAGGTCGACGCCACACCCCAGGCGACCGCGCCGACGGGACCACCAGCCGCCCCACAACCCACCTTCGACACCTTCGTCACGGCCACCGGCGCCGCCATCCAGACTGGCGGCACCCGCGCCTGCTACATCCCGCGCACCGACACGATCCGGATGCCGCCGCGGAGCGCCTTTCGCACAGCCGAGGGCTACGCCGGCACACTGGCGCACGAACTCGTACACTGGACCGGCGCCCCCCACCGCCTAGCCCGTGACCTGACCAGCCGCTTTGGACGCCGCACCTACGCTGCCGAGGAGCTGGTAGCCGAGCTCGGTGCCGCCTTCGTCCTGGCCGACCTCGGGCTCGCCCGCACGCCCCACCCCGACCATGCCGCCTACTGCGCATCCTGGGTGCCGCTGCTGCGTGCCAACCCGCACGCCCTGAGCCACGCTGCCTCGCAAAGCTCACGGGCGGCGGACTACCTCACCGCGCTGCAGCCTGCGGCGCTCAATCTCCCTTCATTCGAGGCGTCCGTCCCTGCTGCGGCGACAGTGGACGCCACACCGGCCAGCGCCGGGGCAAACATCGATCAGCAACAGGTCATCACGTGAGCGCGGCCGTCCCGCCCCCCTCGTGCCGTGTGCTGACCACACTGCTCGACGAAATCAGCCGGAGCACCGACATCGAACCGGGCAACGGCAACACCCCGGTCGAACGCGCCCTGCGTGATCTTCTCGACGCGCTCGCCGCTCACGAAGCCGCGCTCGCTGGACTCGACCGCCTCGAGGAAGCAGTCGCGGCCGCGCACGGCTACCCCCGCGTACCTTTGCCGGGGGATCCTGCCAGGCCTGGGCTCGCCTACGCGGCAGATCCCACGACAATCGAGCGCCACCTCGGTCATGGTTCGCTCGGACGCCGCCTGAAGGCTGAGCTACGGCGACGCCAAGCTGTCGTGCGGGAGGCCGCAGCCGCGGCCGGCCTCCCAGCGGCGCGCGCCCGCGAAGCTGTTACGTCCCGCGCTCTCGGGGCCGCGGGCACCGCGCTGCTCATCGCGCCGTGCCAGACCGTGCAGGATCTCCGGCTCAAGCTTACCGTGGTGATCGCGGCGGGCGAGGCTGGACCGGACGACGCGACCGCGTTCCCGTGGTGGTGTCTGCGCGTACTGGCCGTCGATATCAGCCCTGCGTCGAACTGGCTGGAACCGCGAGCGTGAGCGCGAGAGGCTGTCGAGGACATCGACGGCGAGTGGCAGGCGGGCGCGCCGGGGAGTGCATCTCAGCACGCTGCAGCGTGGAGTCGCCACCACCGATGCTTCTTGTCGCCGCTCCACCGGACTGCTACACACCCTGTGGCGGTAGCAAAGCCAAGTGTCTCTACGGGTTCAGGTTTTCTCGTGGCTGTTTCGCGGGTCCGTATCCAGGTCCCCCAGCCACTCCAAGCTCCAAACATCTCGAATAGACCGACGCTCCGCGCCGTCATCCTGTGGCGTGAGCGCTCGCGACAGGGGGCTGCGAAGGGGCCGCACGGCAAGGCGGCTCGTGCGCGAGGGCGTCGATGCCGGTCTGTTCGGAGCAGAGGCCGTGCGTCGTCCCACCTGAGAAGGTGCCGGAGGAAGGCCTGAGGAGCACCCCCGCGTGCAGCCTCGGCTTCGTTCGCGACCTGAGCGCCTCCGCAGCGCGGCTGGCATCCCGAAATTCACCGAATCATGGCGGGAACGCATTTCGCGCGATCGGATCGGCGGGGGGCGGGGCGCATCGGCGTCAATCGTGCATCTGTCGAACGCCGGTGCCAAATGCCGGCGGCAGCACCACGGGACCGGTGGGCTGTTTTGGGTCGGGAGCGCCCGCGCTCCGCAACAGGATGTGCGTGAAAGATGAGACAGGGCGAGACGAGCCCCCCGGCCGACCGCGTTGGAACGATCTGCCGCTCCCTCCGACGGGCCATCGTGGAGCGGGCCCTGACGCCCGGCGACCGGCTGCCCGAGGATGCGCTCGGCGAGCGGTTCAGCGTCAGCCGCACCATCGCGCGCCAAGCGCTGGTTCAACTCGCGGGTGAAGGATTGGTCGAACTGCGCCGCAACCGCATCGCCGTGGTCGCGAGCCCGAGTTGGGAGGAGGCCCGCGATACGTTCGATGTGCGCATCAGCCTGGAGCGTCTCGTGGTCCAGCGGCTGGCCGGCCGCCTGAGCGCCGAGCAGCGGGCCGCGCTCGACGCGCATATCGCCGGCGAGGAGCGAGCGAGCGGCGGGCCGGAGGCGGCCTCGATCCGGCTCGCCACGGAGTTCCACCTGCTGCTTGCCGAGATGACCGGAAGTCCGGTGCTCGGCCGCTACGTCGCCGAACTGGGCTATCGCTGCGCCCTGATTCTATCGCTCTACAGCCGGCCGCACTCGTCCGACTGCGCCGTGAGCGAGCACCGGGACATCGTGGCGGCGCTGGTCGCCGGCGATGCCGGGCGAGCGGTCGCCCTGATGGACCACCATCTCGATGCGGTGGCGGAGCGGGCGCGCATCCTCACCGAGCCCCGACGCGAGCGCGACCTCCTCCGCCTGCTCGCGCCCTACGTCGAGGGGTGATGCGGTGCCGCTCGATGGAAGCGGACACCGCCTCATCAAGCCCGCGCGGCACTTGAGCGAGGCACAAAATCCGCATCGCGGAGCGATCGTCGGATTTTGCAGGGCCGGTCAGGCCGGCACGCCCTGCCGTTCGAGAATCCGCTCGGCGCTGTCGTTCCATACCTCCATGGAAACGATCAGGCCGTCCTGCACGGTGAAGCGGTCGACGTAGCGGTTGCCCTCGAATGCGGTGCCGTCCGGCCAAGCGCCGTAGAGCGTACCGAGGCTGTAGACGGTGGTGACGCCCTCGCCCGGCACCACGTCGAGCCGCTCCATCCGCTTCTTCACCCAGGCATAGCGGCCGGCATTGAAGGCCGTGACCTCGCGCGGATGCCGAAACACCCGACCGCCCGTGAAGACGATCGCGATGCCGGGCTTCATGTAGCCCGCGGCGGTCTCGGGATCGGGCACCATCGAGGCTTCCAGATAGGCCGTCACCACCGCAGCGTCGCCCGCGGTCTTCGCTTCCTTCGCGTCCATGCCGGAATCCTCCATCTTGCCGGTGCATCGCCCCGAGAGGCGCTCGCCGGATCTCGGAAAAACGATGTGAAACCAATTGCTTATGACATAATCCAGGATTCGATGTCCTGGACGGGGCTCGAAGTGAGACCAGCCGAACATGGCCGAGTCGGATCAGCCCTGCATGCAGAAAGTGTATGCACTTTGCCGTGACTTTGTGCACACTTCTTGGGCAAGCCGTGGCCGATTCGGGAAACCTGAGAGAAATCAACGGCGCAGCGACTGGCACGGCTGTTGCGGTCGTCGGTCGACCACATACGAGGACCGGACCGCCATGCCTCACCGCCTCACTGCCACCCGCGCCCTGACACGTCGCCTCGCCCTCGGCGCCCTCCTGGCGGGCTTCGCGAGCCTGGGGCCGGTTAAGGCGGCCGAGCCGGTACGGATCGGTCTCGTCACCGCGCTCAGCGGCCAATCCGCCAAGTCCGGGGAGGCGATATCCCGCGGGATCGGACTGGCGATCGAGGAGATCAACCGCAACGGCGGCGTCCTGGGCCGGCCCCTGGAACTCGTCGCCCGCGACGACGAGGCCAATCCGTCGAAGGGCGTGCTCGCTGCCCGCGAGCTGATCCAGCGCGCCGGGGTCGTGGCGCTGATCGGCGGGCTCGACACGCCGGTCTCGATGGCGATCGTGCCGATCGCCAACCAGATGAAGGTGCCTTTCGTCGGCCCCTGGGCCGCCGGCACCGGCATCACCCGCAACGGCGCGGTCGACAACTACGTGTTCCGGGTCTCCGCGGTCGACGCCCTCGTCGACGAGGCGCTGGTCGCCTACGCGGTGAAGACCTACGGCGCCAAGAAGCCCGGCGCGATCCTCGTCAACAACGCCTGGGGCGAGTCGAACCAGCAGGGAATCGTCGCGGCGCTGAAGGCTGCGGATCTCCCAAGTGCCGGCATCGAAAAGTACGAGGCCAACGACATCGACATGGTGCCGCAACTGTCGCGGCTGCGCGAGGCGGGCGCCGACGCGCTGTTCCTTGTCGGCAATGTCGGCCCCTCGGCCCAGGTGGTGAAGTCCCTCGACCGGATGGGCTGGACCGTGCCGGTGATCTCTCACTGGGGGCCGGCCGGCGGGCGCTTCGACGAACTCGCCGGTCCCGGCGCGGCGCGGGTGCACTTCGTCCAGACCTTCACCTTCGCCGGCAACGACAGCCCGAAGGCGAAGGCGGTGCTCGAAGCGCTGAAGGCGAAGTACCCGGCGATCAAGTCCATGGCCGACGTCACGCCCGCTGTCGGCATCGCCAACGCCTACGACGCCACGCACCTGATCGCGCTTGCGATCCAGGCGGCCGGCTCCACCGAGGGCAAGAAGGTCCGCGACGGCTTCTACAAGGTCCCGACCTATGCCGGCCTGATCAAGACCTACGAGGCGCCCTTCGCCCCGGACCGGCACGACGCCCTGAAGCCCGACGACTACATCTTCGCCACCTTCCGCAACGGCGAGATCGTCGCGGTGTCCAAGTGAGCGGCCTCAGGAGCAACTTCCGGAGCCGTTGCACGGGGAGGCGCCCGTGCTGACCGGAACCCTCGTCAGCGGGCTCGGCCTCGGCAGCATGTACGGGCTGGTGGCGCTGGGCTTTCACATCACCTTCGCTGTCTCCGGCACCGTGAATTTCGCGCAGGGCAGCGCCGTCACCCTGGGCGCGGTGCTGGGCTACGCCTTCGCGGTCCAGCTCGGCTGGCCGATGCCGCTGGCGG
>JAGTAM010000009.1 GCA_023422485.1 Pseudomonadota bacterium
GCGCGAGCCGAAGCCGCGGCGCGAGGGCTGGGCCAGGATCGGCGGCCCGCCCTGCTCGGACCATGTCAGGCAGAAGCGGGGTGTCTCGCCCTCGTGCACGACGTGCCAGCGCAGATCGACACATCCCGCCTCGTTCGAGAGGGCACCGTACTTGGCCGCGTTGGTGGCCAGTTCGTGCAAGGCCAGCGCCAGCGAGAGCGCCGCCCTGGCCCCGAGGAGCACGCCCGGCCCGCTGGCGCGGATGCGCGCCGTGGCGGACCGCCAGGGCCCCCTCGACGACCTCGAGGATCGGCGCCTCGGTCCAGCTCGACCGGGTCAGGAGGTCGTGCGCGCGGCCGAGGGAGATCAGGCGCGCGGCGAAGGCCTCGCGGGCGGCCTCCGGGTCCGAGGCGTTGCGGAAGGTCTGGCTGGCGATCGCCTGGACGAGGGCGAGCGTGTTCTTGACCCGGTGCTGCAGCTCGCCGGTGAGCAGGCGCTGGTGCTCCTCGGCCCGCTTGCGCTCGCTGATGTCGAGCATCGCCCCGATCATCCGCACCGCCGTCCCATGCCCTTGCCCGTGCCCTTGCCCGTGTCCTTGCCCGTCGCGGATGACGTAGCCCCGGTCGAGGATGTCGGCGTAGCTGCCGTCCGCGCGCAGGAAGCGGTATTCGTCGCTCCAGGCCGTGCCGGTCCCGTCGATGACGGCGTGGATCGAGGCGTCGATCCGCGCCCGGTCGTCGGGATGGATGTGGGCGATCCACCAATCGCCGGTCGGATCGACGGCCTCCGGCGGATAGCCGTGGGCGACCGTCAGCGCCTCGTTCCAGAGGACGTGGTTCGTGGCGAGGTTCCAGTCCCAGATCGCGTCGTTGGTGGCCCGCGCCGCGAGGCGGTAGCGCTCCTCGGTCTCGCGCAGGGTCTGCTCGGCATGCCGGCTTTCCGTGACGTCGCGCGCCGTGCCGATGAAGCGCACGGGGCGGCCGTCAGCAGAGAAGGCCTGCCCCTTGGCGGCCACCCAGCGCTCGACGCCGTCCTCCAATCCGAGGGTTCGGTACACGATGTCGTAGCGGCCGCTTCCGGCCGGATCGAGCGCGGCCATGACCGCCCCATCGACCCAGGAGCGGTCGTCCGGGTGCAGGCCCGCCAGGAACACCTCGTAGCTGACGGGTGCCTCCGGCCGCAGGCCGAACAGGGCGCGGGTCCGCGCGTCCCATTCCAGCGTGTCGGTGACGAGGTCGTAGTCGAAGATGCCGGTCCCGGTCGCCTCGACGGCCAGGGACAACTGCTCCCGCGCCTTGCGCAGGTCCTCTTCGGCCTGACGCCGGTCGTGGATCTCGCTGTTGCTGCCGAGCCAGCCGACCACCACGCCGCTCGCATCCCGGCGCGGTTCGGCCCGGATCAGGAACCAGCGATAGGTTCCGTCATGGCGCCGCAGGCGCGCCTCGGTGTCGTAGACGATCGCGCGGCTGCGGGCCGTGTCCCAGGCCCGAAGCAGACCGTCGAGGTCGTCCGGATGGATCGCCTCGCCCCAGCCGAGCGGCAGCGCCTGTTCCGGCGTCTGGCCGGTATAGGCGTACCAGCGGTCGTTCAGGTAGCTGAGGCTGCCGTCCGGATTGCCGAACCAGATGATCGCCGGGGCGAGTTCGGTGAGCGCCTCGAAGCGCTCCTCGGCGGTCTTGCGCTCGTGGATGTCGAGGGTGGTGCCGATCCAGCTTCTGAGGTGGCCCGCCTCGTCGCGCACGGGCCGCGCCCGCGACAGGAACCAGCGATATTGTCCGTCGGCCCGGCGGAGCGGGAACTCGACCTCGTAAGGGCTCTTGCTCCGCGCCGCCGCGAGCCACGCGTCGCGGACGCGCTCGCGGTGACCGGGGTGGATCACCCCCATCCAGCTCGCCTCGCCGGTCTCGCCGGGGGGCAGCCCCGTGTAATCGTACCAATAGGCATTGCAGTAGGTGATGTTGCCGGCCTCGTCGCCGAACCACACCACCTGCGGGCTGACCTCGACCAGGGAGCGGTAGCGCATCTCGCTGTCGCCCACCGCCGCTTACGAGGCCCGCAGCGCGGTGCGGTCGCGCAGGATCTTGAGGTAGCCGATGAGCGCGCCGCCCTCGGCGGTCAGCGGCATCATCTCGCCCGAGGCCCAGAAGCGGGTTCCGTCCCGGCGGATGTGCCAGCGCTCGTTCGGGGCGCTGCCGTTCTCCCTCGCCAGGCGCATCTCGACCTCAGGGCGGCCCTCCGCGCGATCCTCCGGCGTGAAGAACGCGTCGATCGCCTGCCCGAGCATCTCGGCCTCGGTCCAGCCGAGGATGCGCTCGGCGCCCGTGTTCCAGCGGGTGACGCGGCCGTCGGAATCGGTCGCCACGATCGCGTAGTCGGTGGCGCTGTCGAGAATGCGCTCGTGCAGCAGGCGCTGCTCCGCCTGCTCCCGGAGCGCGCGGCGCAGTTCCATCTGCGCCATGGCCTGGCGGGCGAGCCGCATCAGGCCGCGGCGCTGCCGCTCCGAGAGTTTGCGCGGCCGGGTGTCGAGGACGCAGACGGTCCCGATCGGCTGCCCCTCGGCGGTCTTCAGCAGGGCGCCGGCGTAGAAGCGCAGGCCGGGCTCGCCGCAGACCAAGGGATTGCCGGCGAAGCGTGGGTCGCGCGCCGTGTCCGGCACGTAGAGGAAGTCGTCGTGCAGGATGGCCTGCCGACAGAAGGAGGTCTCGAGCGGCGTCTCGCGCACGCCGAGGCCGACCTCCGCCTTGAAGAACTGCCGCCCGTCGCCGACGAGGTTGACCACCGCGATCGGTGCCTCGCAAAGCTCGGCGGCGGCCTCCGCGATTTCGTCGAAATCCTGCTCGCGCGGCGTGTCGAGCAACCGGTAGCGGTCCAGGGCGCGAAGGCGCGCAGCCTCTCGCTCGCTCGTCGGGGCGGGGTTCATCGTGCAGACAGGATTGGTGGCACCGGATTGTTCCAGCATGCGAGGCCGGCTCAGGCGAAAGTGAGGCCGATCGAACGGCAATGGCGGCGCGTCAACGGACGGAGGGCGTCAAGGGCACCCGCTCTGCCGTCACAACTCTCTTGCTGCCAACTCTCTTGCTGCATTGAGCGGCAACCGGCGACCGACCACCCCGGTTACAACCGACGAGGTGCTGAAACAGCGCAGGCCGAGAGGCTCGCCCGCAATGAATCGACAGGTTATCCCACCGCCATGCTTGGCCTTCCCTCTCGAAACCTGCCGCACCCGACGGGTGCGGTTCGACCGACCCTGGCCGGGCGGAGGGCCATCACCGGATGCGATGCAGTGGATGGACCGTCGCGCGGGGATGTTCAGGCCGCAGGCGTGACACGTCATGGCTGACGCCTTCGCGTTCCTGCCGCCCGGAGGAGAGACCGGCGCCGAAATCCGCGCCCACGACTGGGCGGCGACCTCGATCGGGCCGCCGGAGTGCTGGCCGCAATCGCTGCGCAGCACGCTGTCGCTGATGCTGTCCTGCCCCACGGCGATGTTCCTCGCCTGGGGACCGGACCTGCTCTGCTTCTACAACGACGCCTACCGCCCCATGCTCGGCTACCGGCTCTCCGGTGCGCTGGGCCAACCCTTCCGCGAGGTCTGGGCCAGCATCTGGGACGAGATCGGACCGCTGGTGGATGCGACCCTCGCAGGTGAGAGCCAGACCCTTACCGACGTCATGCTGGACCTCTCGCGCGAGGGGAAGCCCGAGCAGGGTTGGTGGTCCTTCACCTACTCGCCCGCCTACGACGAGGCCGGCGCCGTCGCCGGCCTGTTCTGCGTCACGGCCGAGACGACGGCCCGCGTCCTCGGCGAGCGGCGCCTGCGCGAGAGCGAGGACCATTACCGGCACACGGTCGAGCTCAATCCGCAGGTGCCGTGGACCTGCGACCCGCACGGCAACATCACCTCCTACTCGAACCGCTGGCTCGAACTGACCGGGCAGGCGCCGGGCGAGCCGGAGGGCGCCGGCTGGGCCAAGGCGCTTCATCCCGACGACGTGCCCTGGACCATGACTGTGTTCGCGGGCTGTCTCGCCTCGGGCGAGCCGGTCGATGTGACCTACCGCATCCGCATCGCCGGCACCGACGCGTACCGCTGGATGCGGGCGCGGGCCCGGCCGCGGCGCAACGAAAGCGGTGCGATCATCCGCTGGTACGGCGTCGTCGAGGATATCCACGACCGCAAGCTCGCCGAGGAGCGGCTGCAGGATATGAACGCCACGCTGGAGCGGCGCGTGACGGACGCGCTCGCCCAGCGCAAGCTCTGGGCCGACGTGTTCGAGACCACCGACGCCCTCGTCGCCGCGCTCGACCGCGATTACCGCGTGCTCGCGGTCAACCGCGCCTATGCCGACGAATTCGAGAGCCTCTACGGCGTCCGGCCCGGCGTCGGCGACAACCTCCTCGACCTGCTGGCCGACCATCCCGACCATCGCGCCGCGGTGAAGGCGGTCTGGTCCCGGGCCCTTTCCGGCGAGGAGTTCACCCTCGTCGAGGCGTTCGGCGATCCGGAACGCAAACGGCCCTCCTACGAGCTGCGGTTCACGGCGCTGCGCGACGCGCAGGGACGCCGGATCGGTGCGTTCCAGTATGCCCAGGACGTCACCGAACGGCTGCGCGGCCAGGAGCAGCTCGCCCGAGCCGAGGAAGCGCTGCGCCATGCCCAGAAGATGGAGGCGGTCGGGCAGCTCACCGGCGGCGTGGCGCACGACTTCAACAACCTCCTGACCATCATCCGCTCGTCGGTCGAGTTCCTGCGCCGGCCGAACCTGCCCGAGGACCGGCGCAGCCGCTACCTGGAGGCGGTCTCGGACACCGTCGATCGCGCCGCCAAGCTGACGAGCCAGCTCCTGTCGTTCGCCCGGCGGCAGCCTCTCAAGCCCGAGGTGTTCGACCTCGGCGGGCGGCTTCGCGGCGTGGCCGACATGCTGAACGCGGTGACCGGCGCCCGCATCCGCATCGTCGCGCAGGTGCCCGACATTCCCTGCCACGTGCGGGTCGACCCGAGCCAGTTCGAGACCGCGCTGGTCAACCTCGCGGTCAACGCCCGCGACGCGATGGCCGGCGAGGGCACGCTGACGCTGGAACTCGCCTGCGGGACGGCGCTGCCCTCGATCCGCGGCCATGCCGACGCGGCCGGGCCCTTCGCCGCGCTCTCGGTCCGCGACGACGGCACCGGCATCGCCCCGGAGCATCTGACGCGTATCTTCGAGCCCTTCTACACCACCAAGGCCGTGGGCAAGGGAACCGGACTCGGCCTCTCTCAGGTCATCGGCTTCGCCAAGCAATCGGGCGGCGATATCGACGTGGCGAGCGAAGCCGGACACGGCACCACCTTCACGCTCTACCTTCCCGAGGTCGATGCGCCCGCGCCGGAGGCGCAGCAGGGGGATGACGCGGCCGAGCCCGTCGCCGAGGGGCGGGCGCTCTGCGTGCTCGTGGTCGAGGACAATCTCGATGTCGGACGCTTCTGCACCCAGCTCCTGGAGGATCTCGGCCACTCGATCGTCTGGGCACACGACGCCGAGACGGCGCTCGCCGAATTCGAGCGGGTGCCGTTCCGGTTCGACGCCGTCTTCTCGGACGTGGTGATGCCGGGCATGGGCGGGGTCGAACTCGCGCGGCGGCTGAAGGCGGGCCACCCGAACCTGCCGATCATCCTGACCACGGGCTACAGCGACGTGCTGGCCCAGGACGACACGCACGGCTTCGACCTCGTGCGCAAACCCTACTCGGCCGAGCAGGTCGCGCGCGCCCTGCGCAACGCCCTGAACCGGCGTCCCCGGCCAGAGGGCGCCCCCGGCCACCGGCCGATCCCGGCCTGAAGCGGGGCGCCGGACGAGCGCCACCCTCCGCCGGCTGGTCCGCCCCCGATCGACCGGGAGCCTGCCGGGATCAGGCGCCCGTCGGACCGGTGGCCCCACCGGGCGGCTGCGGGC
>JAGTAM010000059.1 GCA_023422485.1 Pseudomonadota bacterium
GCGCTCACCGTGCCCCTGCCGATGCGGCGCCCCGAGGAGTTCCGCTACGAGCCGCGGATGCAGACCGCCCGGGCCGCCTCGAACCGGATCGCCACGGCGCGCGCCTCCGCCGAGCCGACCCGCAGCGTGTTCAGCGCCACGGTGACCGACGACCGCTCGTTCTTCGAGAAGATGTTTGACCTGCCCGGTTCCTCGGCGCCCGCGCCGGCCTCGAACAAGGCGATGGCCTATGCCGGGCTCGACAGCGGCGCGGTCGATTCGGCCGCGCGGCGGCGCGTCGTGCCGGGTCCGGTCTCCGAGCCGGGCGTCGCCGTCTACGACATCAGCGCCGCGACCGTGACCCTGCCGAACGGCGAGGTGCTGGAGGCCCATTCCGGCCTCGGCGTCGCTCAGGACAACCCGGACTACGTCCACGTCCGGATGCGCGGCGCCACCCCGCCCGGCGTCTACGACCTGCGGGAGCGCGAGGCCCTGTTCCACGGGGTGCGGGCGATCCGCCTCAACCCGGTCGGCGGTTCGGCCGCCATCCACGGCCGCGATGGCATCCTCGCTCACACCTACATGCTGGGCCCGAGCGGCGCCTCGAACGGCTGCGTCGTGTTCAAGAACTACACCCGCTTCCTCCAGGCCTACCTGCGCGGCGAGGTTCGGCGCATGGTCGTGGTGCCCGGGACCGCCCCCGGCGTCTTCGCCAACCGGCGCGGTACCACGCCGCGCCGTTCGGCCTCCGCGAATTGAGGGATTCCGAAGGGATCATCCCTTTGGCGGGGCGCCGGGGTGGCCCCCGGCTTCCCTTCAACCAGGGCTCTGCCCTGGCCCTATGACAAGGACCCGTCCTTTCGAAACTCCTGACGTCAGCCCTTCGTGATCGGCTTGATCTTGAGCTGGTCGATGGCCCAGCGCCAGGTCCCGTCCGGTTGCCGGCGGGCCGACTCGACCGAGAGCGCGCCGTTCGGCAGCCGCGCGAAGGTGAGCGCGAGGTCGCCGTTGCGGATCGCTGGCAGCGTCTCGGGCTCGGGGAAGTCCGACTTGCGGGCCAGCAGATCCGTGTAGAAGCGGCGGATCTCGTCGTGGCCGCTCGCCACGATGTCGCCCGCGGCGACCACGGCTGCCGGCTCGTACAGGGCGACCAGCCCCTCGGCATCGCCGGCATTGGCCCGCTCGTGGAAGAGCCGGGCCAGATCCTCCGGCTCGCGCGCCACGTCTCGCTCGTTCTCGCTCATCGTTGCTCCTCCCTGTTCGTGCCTGTTCGTGAGACGTGTCTATTTCACGCGGTTACCCTGCCCGTCCCGCACCGCGACCGCCACCGGAACCCCGGCCTTGACGCTCTCGGATACGGTGCAGAACTGCTCGAACTGAGCGAGCACCCGGTCGAGCCGGTCCATCGACTCGGCCGATGCGCCAAGGGCGATGTCGACCTCGATCCCGACGAGGCGCAGGCGGCCTTCCGCGTTGCGGGCCACCCGCCCGATCGCCTCGGCGCTCACGCCGCCGCCCTCTTGCCGGTACTTGCCGAGCGCGAAGGCGAGGCTCGCGCACAGGCAGTTGCTGACGGCGGCGATCAGCACCTGCTCCGGCGAGGGACCGGTGCCGCCGCCGATCGGCTCCGGCTCGTCGGTGAGAAGCGGCACGAAGGCCTCGCCGAACTCGATCCGGAAGGCGTAAGCCTCGATCTGCCGGATCTTGATGCTGTGCTTGCCCGACATCGCGGCCTCCTTAGCCTCCCTATCAACTGCGCCGCCGCGATCTCGTTCGAGGCGCGCGGTGCGCCTTGACCTGCTATTCGTATCTGGTATACCAGATGCCAATCGACGAGCCACCGCAAAGAGCGGCCTCGATCTGAGACACCCGGAATGCGGGAGGCTCAGAACACGGGAAGCCAAGGAGGCAACGCCTGCCATGACCGAACGCGGCATCCTCGACGGACATCGTTCCTCTCCGTGCGTCCAGCGGCCTTTGGGCTAGCGACGGCACAAGGGGAGGCGCGGATGGCCCCATCGCAGACCTTCGACACATCCGGGCTCGTCGCGGCGATCGGCGATGCGGTGGTGATCTCGGACGCGGACGGACGGATCGTCACCTGGAACCCGGCCGCGGAGCGGATCTTCGGCTTCTCTGAGGCCGAGGCGCTGGGCGAGACCCTCGATCTCATCACCCCGGAGCGCCACCGCAAGCGCCACTGGGACGGCTACGCCAAGACGATGCGTACGGGTGAGACCCGCTACGGCACGTCGCTGCTCAAGGTCCCCGCCCTGCACAAGGACGGACGGGCACTCTCCATCGCCTTTACCGTCGCGCTGCTGCACGGCGCGGAGGGCGAGGTCACCGGCATCGCCGCGATCATCCGCGACGAGACCGAGCGCTTCCAGGAGGAGCGCGCCCTACGCCGGCGCGTCGCGGAACTGGAGGAAGCTTTGGGCACACTGGTCTGCGCCTGAAGCGGGCACAGCAGACTTAAGCCATTCAGAGATATTGTCTAAAGCATTGTTTTCTGAATTTCCAACAACGCCAACTCACAACGAAGTCGAAAGAGGGAGAAAACCAAGATGACCCAGCCGCTCGACGGGATCAGAATCATCGATTTCACGCACGTTCAGGCCGGCCCCGCCTGCACCCAGCTTCTCGCGTGGTTCGGAGCCGACGTGATCAAGGTCGAGCGTCCGGGCTCCGGCGACGTGACGCGCAGCCAGCTCCGTCACGTCGAGGACGCGGATGCGCTCTACTTCACGATGCTGAACTCCAACAAGCGTTCGCTGACGCTGGACACCAAGACCCAGCAGGGCAAGGAAGTCCTCGAGAAGCTGATTCAAGAGTCCGACGTGATGGTCGAGAATTTCGGCCCCGGCGCGCTCGACCGCATGGGCTTCACCTGGGCCCGCATCCAGGAGCTCAACCCGGGCATGATCCTCGCCTCGGTGAAGGGCTTCTCTGACGGCCACCACTACGAGGACCTGAAGGTCTACGAGAACGTGGCGCAGTGCGCGGGCGGTGCCGCCTCGACCACCGGCTTCTGGGACGGCCCGCCCACCGTGTCGGCCGCCGCGCTCGGCGACTCGAACACCGGCATGCATCTGGCCATCGGCATCCTCACGGCGCTGCACGCCAAGAACAAGACCGGCAAGGGCCAGAAGGTCGCCGTGTCGATGCAGGACTCGGTGATCAACCTCTGCCGCGTGAAGCTGCGCGACCAGCAGCGCCTCGACGCCATCGGCTACCTCGAAGAGTACCCGCAATACCCGCACGGCGAGTTCTCGGACGTGGTGCCGCGCGGCGGCAACGCGGGCGGCGGCGGCCAGCCGGGCTGGGTGCTCAAGTGCAAGGGCTGGCAGACCGACCCGAACGCCTACATCTACTTCACCATTCAAGGTCACGCCTGGGCGCCGATCTGCAAGGCGCTCGGCCGTGAGGAGTGGATCGACGATCCGGCCTACAACACGCCCCGCGCCCGTCAGGACAAGATCTTCGAGATCTTCGCGATCATCGAGGATTGGCTGGCCGACAAGACCAAGTTCGAGGCCGTCGACATCCTGCGCAAGTTCGACATCCCGTGCTCGCCGGTGCTGTCGATGAAGGAGATCGCCGAAGATCCGTCGCTGCGTGCCAGCGGCACCATCGTCGAGGTGCCTCACCCGAAGCTCGGCTCGTACCTGACCGTCGGAAGCCCGATCAAGTTCTCGGACCTGAAGGTCGACATCAAGGCTTCGCCCCTGCTCGGCGAGCACACCGATGAGGTCCTCGCCGGCCTCGGCTACTCGCCCGAGCAGATCGCCGCGATGCACGAGGCTCGCGCGGTCTGACGGGTAACGGCGGGCAGTCCCACCCCGGACTGCCCTTACGGAGAATGCCTCACGAAACTCCCGATCGCGGACAGCCCTCGCTCTGGCGATGGCGGCGCAGCGGGAGTTTCGTGAGAGACACCAGATGGCCGGCCCCCTTCGGCCATAAATCTCCCGGGACGGGGCATCGCCCCGGGAGCGCTTGACCGGGCACGGTGCCCGGGTTTTTTCCTCCTCCGATGACTTTCCCGGGCCGACCCTGTCGGTCCGGGTTTTCCGTCTTGCGCCCTCGCTGCCGCGGCGCGCCTCCCCTCGCCCCGCCACCAGGCTGCGCTCGGAACCGGGCTGCCGGCGCTGATCGCGCCAACGGGCGCCTCCGCCGACCCGCTCTGCGCCGTCCCGGCATGCCCAATGGCCTCGCCCGGCGCTGGCAAGTGAGGCTGGGCCGCGCGTCGCTCGGCTGCTCCGCCGGCGTGATGACTACGGAGGTCGAAAGTCTGCGCCGGAAATCTCGCTCGCCCAGGTCGCGGCGCGCGTGGCCCAAAGCGGCCAGCACCATCTGCCCGTGGTCGCGCTGGAGGACCGCCTGATGGGGGTCGTCTCGCAGAGGACATCATGCGTCGCGTTGCTGAGCGAGTCCGCCCGCAACGATGCCGCCCGCATGACGGCGGCGTCGGAGAGCCCGGAGCCGCTGCCGGCGTTGCCTGAGCGCCGTCCTGAAAGGCGGCCACCGGTTTTCGGAAAACACGATGTCCAGACAGGAGGATGGATCACCCTCCCGGACCGGATATCCGGGAGTGATCGAGCGCAGGCCGGTTGCTCAGGCGAAGAAGTCGCCGAGGAAGAAATCGACGGCTTGGGCCACTACGTCCGGATTATAGGCGTGGGGGCCGTCATACTCGACATAGGTCAGGTCGTAGCCCGCAGCCCGCAGCAGCCGGGCATGGGTCCGGGCGCTGCGATCGATGCCGATCTGCTCGTCGCGCGTGCCGTGCGACAGGAAGATTTTCGGTGCGCCCGCCTGCATCTGCACGGACAGGAAGCCCGCCGAGGACACGATGATGTGGCTGACCCGGTCGCCGTTGGTGAGGCCGAGCGAGAGCGCGTAGCTGCCCCCGTCCGAGTGCCCCGCGAAGGCGAGATGACCGGGATCGATCAGGAAGCGGTCGGCGACCTCCGCAAGCGCCCGGTCGAGCCGTTCCCGGTCGGGGCCGTTGCCGGCGATCACCAGATCCCAGGTCGGATGGAGCGATTGCGGCGCGAGCAACAGGAAGCCGCGCGCCTTGGCATGACCTTCGAGCATCGGCAGGATCTTTTCCGCATGCCCGCCGCCGCCGTGGAACAGGACCACGAGAGGCGTCGGCAGACGCGCATCGATGTGCTCGGGCACGCAGAGGACGGCGTCGCGGGTCTCGAACAGACCGAGCGCGTGGCGGCCCGGCGGAAGCGGCGGCTTGGTCGGCAGGCGCGGCAGGAAGGCGAGCCGGCCGGTCAGGCGCGGATCGAGGGGAGCAGTCGGGTCGATCCCGGAGGCCATGGGACATCTCGCTGATGGGGCCCACCCCGCTCCTCATGCGGAGGTGTCCGCGAGAGCCAGCCTCGAAGCACGCCTAAACCGAGATCCCGGACGCCTCGGCGGGCGCGCGTCGGGGCAGGGTCGGGGCAGCGTCCGTGCGTGCTGCGAGGCTCCGCTTCGCTGCGCACCTCAGCATGAGGGAGGTAGGTGGTTACCGGAGCCGGAGCGCTGATGGCAGCCCTGGCCGTGAAACGAGGAAGACCGCGGTACCGGGGGCACCGCGGTCCTTTCAAGGCGCGTCGGCCTCGCCTTACTTCTTCTTTTTCAGCGTGCTCTGCGGGTTGAGGCTGCCGATGTTGCCGCTCTCGCTGCCGGCCTCCGGGTCGATCACCGCGTTGATGAGGGTCGGCTTGCCGGAATCCATGGCCTCGTCCACGGCCCGCTTCAGCTCGTCCGGCGTGGTGACGTTCACGCCGATGCCGCCGAAGGCCTCCATCATCTTATCGTAGCGCGAGTCCTTCACGAACACCGTCGTGCCGGGGTCGCGCCCGGTCGGGTCGATGTCCGTGCCGCGATAGATGCCGTTGTTGTTGAAGATCACGATGCAGACCGGCAGCTCGTAGCGGCAGATGGTTTCCACCTCCATGCCGGAGAAGCCGAAGGCCGAGTCGCCCTCGACCGCCAGCACCGGCTTGCCGGTCTCGACGGCGGCCGCGACGGCGAAGCCCATGCCGATGCCCATCACGCCCCAGGTGCCGACGTCCAGGCGCTTGCGCGGCTGGTACATGTCGATGATGCCGCGGGCGAGATCGAGGGTGTTGGCGCCCTCGTTGACGAGGATCGCGTCGGGCCGCTCCTTGATCACGGTGCGCAGCGCGCCCAGCGCCGAGTGGAAGCACATCGGCGAGCTGTTCTTCATCAGCTTCGGCGCCATCTTGGCGATGTTCGCCTCGCGCTTGGTGCGGATGGTCTCGAGCCAGTTCTGGGGCGCGCCCTTCCAGTCCTTGCGGATGCCGTCGAGCAGCGCCTCGACGCAGGAGCCGATGTCACCGACGAGCGGCGCCGCGATCTCGACGTTCGAGTCCATCTCGCGCGGCTCGATGTCGATCTGGATGAAGCGCTTGGAGCCGGGCTCGCCCCAGGTCTTGCCCTTGCCGTGGGAGAGGAGCCAGTTGAGGCGGGCGCCCACCAGCACGACGACGTCGGAATCCTTGAGCGCCGTGGAGCGCGCCGCACCCGCCGAGAGCGGATGGGTGTCGGGCAGGAGGCCCTTGGCCATGCTCATCGGCACGTAGGGGATGCCGCTCTCCTCGACGAGCGCGCGCACCGCCTCGTCGGCCTGGGCGTAGGCCGCGCCCTTACCGAGGATGATCAGCGGACGCTCGGCCGACTTCAGAAGATCGAGGGCGCGGGTCACCGAGGCCGGGGCCGGGATCTGGGCCGGAGCCGGATCGATCACCTTGACCAGCGAGCGCGCGCCGAGATCGGCATCGATGACTTGCGAGAAGAGCTTGGCGGGCAGATCGAGATAGACACCGCCGGGACGGCCGGACACCGCCGCGCGGATCGCGCGGGCGAC
>JAGTAM010000079.1 GCA_023422485.1 Pseudomonadota bacterium
CTGCGGATCATCCTGCCCTATTCCGCGACGCTCGCCGCGGTCGGCCTGCTGGAGAGCCTGCTCACCGCACAGATCGTCGACGACATGACCGATACCGGCAGCTCGAAGAACCGGGAATGCGTGGGCCAGGGGCTCGCCAACATGAGTTCGGCCGTGTTCGGCGGCATGGGCGGCTGCGCCATGATCGGGCAATCGGTCATCAACGTGTCGTCGGGCGCCCGCGGCCGGCTCTCGACGCTGGTGGCGGGCGGCTTCCTCCTCGTGCTGCTGGTGCTGCTGCAGGATCTGCTGGCCATCGTCCCCGTGGCGGCGCTGACGGCGGTGATGATCATGGTCTCGTTGAACACCTTCTCCTGGCGCTCGCTTCTCGACTTGCGCACCAACCCGCTGCCCTCCTCCCTGGTGATGCTCGCCACCGTCGCCGTGGTGGTCGCCACACGGGATCTGGCCATCGGCGTGCTCGTCGGCGTGCTGCTCTCGGGTGTGCTCTTCGCCGGGAAAGTCGCGCGGATGAGCCGGATCACCGCCGAGCTGTCGCCGGACGGGCGCACCCGCACCTACCGGGTCTCGGGCCAGGTGTTCTTCGCCTCAGCCGGCACCTTCACCGACGCGATCGACGTCCGCGAGCCGGTGGAGCGCCTCGTCATCGATGTCCACGCGGCGCATTTCTGGGACATCTCCGCGGTCGGCGCCCTCGACCGCGTGGTGATGAAGGCCCGCGCCAACGGCCGTACCGTCGAGGTGGTCGGCCTCAACGAGGCCAGCGCCACCCTGGTCGAGCGCTTCGGCCGGCACGACAAGGCGGAGGCCTCGCTGCCGACGCATTGAGGAGCACGGGCGGCGCCACAGGGGGGCGGCGCGTTCCGTTTCCAGTCGTGGTTGTGCGGTCCGGTCGAAACTCGTTAGTGTCGCCCCGACGATGACGCGGGATCCGCGGCCCTGAAAGCCGCGCCGGCCCGCTGCCCCGAGAGGCGCCGTGTTTCCCTTCGACTCATCCCGCCAGACCCGGCGCCGCGTGCGCCGGAGCCTCGATCGGACGACGCGGCACATCACGCGCTCAATCGAGAGCACGGCCAAGGCCGTCACCAAGGCCGTGACCCGCTCGACCGAACAGGCGATCCGCGAGACGCGGAAGGCGACGGCCCGATCGGTGAAGCGGACGGTCCGCCACACCGAGAAAGTGGTCGAGGCGGCAATAGGCTCGTCCGGCGCCGAAATCGTCCGCAAGCCGCCCGGCCAGTTCGTCACGGTCGACGGCCTGCCCGTTCACTGCATCGTGCACGGGCGCGGGCGGCCGGTGGTGCTGGTTCACGGCAACGGCACCATGGCCGAGGATTTCGTGATCTGCGGCCTGATCGACCGGCTGGCGGCGCGCTACCGGGTCATCGCCATCGACCGGCCCGGCTTCGGCTACACCGCCCGACCCCGCCACCGCGTCTGGACGGCGCAAGCCCAGGCCGTGCTGCTGCACCGGGTGCTGGAACAGCTCGATGTCGAGCGCCCGCTCGTCGTCGGGCATTCCTGGGGCACGATCGTCGCCCTGGCGCTCGCGGCCGACGGGCGGCGGGCCTTGCGCGGGCTCGTCCTGCTCTCGGGCTCGTACTTTCCGGGGCACCGCGCCGATGCGGCCCTGATCGCACCGCTCGCCGTGCCGGGCCTCGGCGACGCGGCGCGGGCGCTCGTGCCGGCCAAGGTCAGCGCGTCGCTCGCCAGTCAGTCGTTCCGGCCGGTGTTCTGGCCGCAAGCCGTGCCGGCCCGCTTCAAGGCTCGGTTTCCGATCGAGATTGCGGCGGCGGCGACGCAGGCGCGGGCGGTGTCGGAGGATGCCGCCTCGATGAACGCCGCCGTCACGGGGCTCCAGCGCCGCTATGCCGGTCTGACGCTGCCGGTCTCGATCCTGGCCGGGGATGCGGACGCGATCGTCAAGACGAGCGAGCAATCGATCCGGCTGCACACGACGATCCCCGGCAGCACCCTGCGCCTCCTGCCCGGCCTCGGCCACATGATCCATTACGGCGCGCGGCTGAAGGTCGAGCGGGCGATCGACGCGGCGATGGGGCTCCGGTGAGCCGGGGCCCGCGAGGCCGTTCGAACTATCCCCCCGCCTCCAGCGCGCGGGCCAGCGCCACGAACCCCGCCACCGGGATCTCTTCCGCCCGCGCGGTTTCCGGCAGCCCCGCCGCGGCGAGCAGGCGGGCGGGGTCGGGGGTGGCGGCCTTCAGGCTCTGGCGCAGCATCTTGCGGCGCTGGCCGAAGGCGGCGCGGGTCACCCGCTCCAGATCGGCGATCCGGCAGGGCAGCGGCTCGGGCCGCGGGCGCAAGTGGACGATGCTGGAGGTGACCTTCGGCGGCGGCACGAAGGCGGAGGGCGCCACGTCGAACAGGATGGTGGCTTGCGTGCGCCAGCCGCACAGCACGCCGAGCCGGCCGTAATTGGCCCGGTCACTCTCGTCGGCGACGATGCGCTCGGCCACCTCGCGCTGGAACATCAGCGTCGCCGAGTCCCACCACGGCGGCCAGACTTCGTCGCGCGTGTCGGCCCCGAGCCAGCCGGTGAGCAGCACGGTGGCGACGTTGTAGGGAAGGTTGGCCACGATCCGCACCGGCCCGTCGCCGACGAGCGGGCGCGGGTCGAAGCCGACCGCGTCGGCATCGATCACGTCGAGCTTTCCCGGATAATGCGCGGCGATCTCGGCCAAAGCCGGCAGCGCGCGGGGGTCGCGCTCGATCGCCACGACGCGCTTGGCGCCCGCCGCCAGCAGCGCCCGGGTCAGGCC
>JAGTAM010000088.1 GCA_023422485.1 Pseudomonadota bacterium
GATCACGGGTCGAGCGCGTCGGCCCCGACCCCGCATTCCGCCGCGACCGCCGCCCGCAGCGCCGCGCCGGCCCGCCCTGCCCTGTTCTTCGCGCCCCTGCGGCTCACCCTCACATCGATGGCCCGCAACGACACCTCGCCGACGGCGCGCCTCAAGACGCTCGGCTATCTCGACGCGGTGATGGCCGCCCGCGACGCGCAGGCGCAGGGCTTCGACGAGGCCCTGTTCCTCAACACGCAGGGCCGCGTGGCCTGCGCCGGCACCGGCAACCTTTTTGCAATTCTGGAAGGGACGCTCGTCACCCCACCGCTGGAGGACGGCGTGTTGCCCGGCATCGTCCGGGGCGAGCTTCTCGCCAGGATCGGCCCCAGCCTCGGCATCGCGGTCGAAGAGCGCCCTCTCCTGCCCGCCGATCTGGAGGCCGCCGAGGCGCTGTTCGTCACCAACTCGCTGCGCCTGCTCGCGCCCGTGGCGGCGCTCGGCCTGCGGGCTTACGACAGTGCCGGGCACTCGGCTGTCCGGCGTCTGTGCGCGGCGCTGCGGGCGGCGGTCGCGGCGGAATGCGGGGTCGGGGCCGACGCGCTCGACCCGTGATCCGGTGATCCTGGGATTTCAGGCAAGCGCGTCGCTCGTCACGCGACCGACCCCGGCCCGCTCCATCGCCGCCCAGGCCCGCGCCAGCGAGCCGTCGAGATCGATGCCGCGCACGGCATCCTCGACCACGATCACCTCGAACCCGGCGGCGCGGGCATCCAGCGCGCTCCAGAGCACGCAGAAATCGGTGGCGAGGCCGGCGAGGAACAGGCGGGTCAGGCCGCGCTCGGCGAGGTAGCCGGTAAGCCCGGTGCGGGTCCGGCGGTCGGCCTCCATGAAGGCCGAGTAGCTGTCGATGCCGGGGTGGTACCCTTTGCGGATCACCAGCTCGGCCCGCTCCGTCCTCAATTCGGCGGCCAGCTCGGCCCCGCGCGTGCCCTGCACGCAGTGCTCCGGCCAGAGCACCTGCGCGCCGTAATGCAGGTCCGCGATGTCGAAGGGCGCCTTGCCCGGATGGGTCGCGTGGAAGGAGGCGTGGCCGGGCGGGTGCCAGTCCTGAGTGAGGATGACGTGGGGCAGGCGCGCCGCCAGCCGGTTGATCGGCGCGATCACCGCATCGCCCTCGGGCACGGCCAGCGCCCCGCCGGGCAGAAAGTCGTTCTGCACGTCGATGACGAGCAGAACGTCATGGTCGGTCAGTCTCTTCGCCAAGTCCGAGGGTTCCAAGGGACGATCCGCACCCGTGATCGGATATCACGGGCGAGGATCGCTTCCCGGCTTGATCGCATTGTCTTCACGCGAACCGGCATCCACTTCGCTCGAAAATGCTCATGATCCCTCGGCGGGCCCGGGCAGAGCCCGGAATCCCTTCGTCCTAGGATCCTTCGATCACGGCGTCATCACCGTCGTGCCGGTGGTCTGGCGCCCGGCGAGGTCGCGGTGGACCTGGCCCGCATCGGCAAGCTTGGCCCGGGCGTGGATCGGGATCTTCACCGCCCCGCTCGCGACCACCTCGAACAGCTCGGCGGCGTTGGCGTCGAGGCTCTCGCGGGTGGCGATGTGGGTGAACAGCGTCGGGCGGGTGGCGTAGAGCGAGCCCTTGGCGGCGAGGATGCCGATGTCGAAGGCGTCGATCGGCCCGGACGACGAGCCGAAGCTCGCGAAGATGCCGAACGGCTGCAGGCAATCGAGGGAGGCGGGGAAGGTCGCCTTGCCGACGCCGTCATAGACCACCGGTACGCCCTTGCCCCCGGTGATCTCCTTCACCCGAACGGCGAAATCCTCGTCGCGGTAGAGGATGACGTGGTCGCAGCCGTGTTCGCGCGCCAGTTCCGCCTTCTCCTCCGAGCCGACGGTGCCGATCACGGTGGCGCCGAGATGCTTGGCCCATTGCGTCGCGATGAGCCCGACGCCGCCGGCGGCGGCATGGAACAGGATGGTATCGCCGGGCTGCACCCGGTAGGTCCGGCGCAGCAGGTATTGCGCGGTGAGGCCCTTCAGCATCATCGCCGCGGCGGTCTCGTCGGAAATCGAGTCCGGCACGTGGACGACGCCCTTGGTGTCGACCACCACCTCCTCGGCATAGGTGCCGACGGCGCCCGCATAGGCGACGCGCTCGCCGAGGCGGAAATCGGTCACGCCCGCGCCGAGCGCATCGACCACGCCCGCGCCCTCCTTGCCGAGGGTGAAGGGGAGCGAGGGCGCCTTGTAGGCGCCGGAGCGGAAGTAGATGTCGATGAAGTTGACGCCGATGGCGGTCTGGCGGACGCGGATCTGGCCCGGCCCCGGCTCGGGCGAGGGCACATCCTCGTAGACCATCGCCTCCGGCCCACCGTAGGCGTGCACCCGGATCGCCTTCATCGCGTTCTCCCGCGTTCTCAAATCTCGAACTCCGGGCGAGATATCGGTCCGGCGGAGCGAAGCAAGGGGCGAGCGCCGCCGCTTTGCGCTTATGCCCGAAGCGCACCGGCCGGGCGCAGGGGCGATGACTCGGGAATCGGCTCGGAAACAGCGTCGGAGCGGTGACCGGGCGAGGGCCGCTATCCCTCTCGAACCGAGACCTGCATGCCCATGCCCGACAGGCAGCGCTCGATGCGCTCCGTGAGTTCGGGCGTCAGCTCGCGCACATGGACGTGCAGGGTGCCGGTATCCTCCGGGCGCACGATGACCCGGTAGCGCAAACCCTCGGCCTCCATCTGGCGCAGCAGGTTGCCGCTTGCCGTCGTCATCGCGCTGATATGCTGCTCGACCAGTTCCGGCTTCATCATCCGCGGCCATCCCGCCCGCCGTTGCGCCGGGATGCGCAGGCGCCCTCGCCCTCCTCGCGCGGCCGGACGTTCTGGACCGGCGGAAACAGCCGCTCGAGTCCGCGCGCGACGCCCGAGAGCACGGGATCGAAGGCCGATCCGAGCCGTGTGCGCCCGGTATCCGGCTGCGAGGTGATGAATGGCTTCATGAAACGCCCCCTCAGACGTCAAGGATCGTTGCGGCAACGGAGCGTGCGGCGAGAGCGCGCACTTCCCTCAACATAGGTTGGCAATGCGGCGCGCCGGATTTGGTTTCATTTCGTTTCGGTCCGGCCGCACTCCGACCCCGACCGCGCTCGGACCCTTCCGCCGCACTTGACCCCGCGGCCGCCGCGCCTCTGTAGGAAGTCGACCTTTCGGTCTTCGCCCGGAGGGCACTTCCAATGGGCATCCCAAGGAGTCTCCCGTCGTGACGGTCCCGGTGCAGACCTCCCC
>JAGTAM010000092.1 GCA_023422485.1 Pseudomonadota bacterium
GAGCGAACCCTGTACGGCGATCATCGCCCGCACCGATCCGAACGAGCAGGAGAGCGTGGTCCTGCTGCCGGAACTCGACGGGATACATCCGTGATCGGCGCTGTTGAGGAGACAGATTTCCTCGCGCCGGATCCCTCTCATGCGACGCCTCCTTTCGCGATGCGCCCTGGCCTCCACGGCCCTGCTCATCGCCGGCACCAGCCCTGCCCTGGCGCAGCGCCTCTCCACCACGAACCTCACCTGCGCCCAGGCCCGCGCCGTGGTCATGCGGCAGGGGGCAGCGGTGCTCGGCACCGGCGGCGCGACCTTCGACCGCTTCGTGCGGGACCGCTCGTTCTGCGAGGTGACCGAGATCGGCCGGCGCGCCTTCGTGCCGACCCGCGATACGCCAGGCTGCTTCGTCGGCTTCACCTGCTACGAGCCGAGCCGCGGCGACCGCTTCGGCGATTTCTAAGACCTCGAAACGAAAACGCCCCGGCCGCGACGGCCGGGGCGCTCCCCTTCAGGAATGTCGTCGGTCCGGCCGAGCGGTTAGGCGGCCTGCTGGACCGAGCCCTCGATCACTGGCTGGCTCGACGGCCGGCTGGCGATCTCGATGCGGCGCGGCTTTTTCGCCTCCGGGACCTCGCGGACGAGATCGACGTGGAGGAGGCCGTTCTCGAGCGCGGCGCCGGTGACCTGAACATGGTCAGCGAGCTGGAAGCGGCGCTCGAAGGCGCGGGCGGCGATGCCCTGGTAGAGAACCTCGGACGACTTGCCCTCGGCGGGCTTACGCTCGCCCTTGATGGTGAGGGCGTTCTCCTTCACCTCGATCGAGAGGTCGGCTTCGGTGAAGCCGGCGACCGCGACGGTGACGCGGTAGACGTTCTCACCCGTCCGCTCGATGTTGTAGGGCGGGTAGGTCGGGGCAGCCTCGGTGCTGACGAAACCGTCGAGGGCCGAGAACAGGCGGTCGAAACCGACGGTGGAACGGTACAGGGGAGCCAGATCGAACTGACGCATCACATATCCTCCAAAAGAAGCAACATGCTCGATGTATTCGGGTCCGCCCGTGGGCCGGACCGTCGCGCCGCCGTCTCGGCCGGCGCATCCCTGATATCGGTGGGAGCCAAAAACCGCGCAAGGGTCTGCTTGCGAGGTTTTCGCGTGAGCTTGAGCGAAAAATTTTCAGGGACCCACCTGCCGTGCTGAGCCTGCGACCCACTCCCGGCAATCCAGTGCCGCCCGGTGCCCGCCTCGTGCCGGTCGAGACCGAGGACGGCGTGCCCCTGCGCGCCGCCACGTGGCAGCCGACCACGCGCGGCGTGAAGGGCACGGTCTGCCTGCTCCAGGGCCGGGCGGAGTTCATCGAGAAGTATTTCGAGACCATCGCGGATCTTCGCGCGCGCGGCTTCTGCGTGGTCGCCTTCGACTGGCGCGGCCAAGGCGATTCCGGCCGGCAGGTCCGCGATGCCCATAAGGGCCATGTCCGCCACTTCGACGATTACCGGCTCGATCTCAAGGCGATCACCGAGACGGTGCTGGTGCCGATGATGCCCGAGCCGTATTTCGGGCTCGCCCATTCCATGGGCGGGGCGGTGGCCCTGACCGGCTCGGCCGAGGGCTGGCTGCCATTCCAGCGCTTCGTCACCGTCGCGCCGATGCTGTCGATCCGCATGGTGCGCTGGCCGACGGCGGTCTCGCTGCTCGCGCGCGGGCTGCAGCGGCTCGGCCTCGGGCGCTGCTACGTGCCCTCCGGCAGCAAGGTCTCGATCGCCACGAAGCCGTTTCCCGGCAACCGTCTCTCGACCGATCCGGTGCGCTATGCCCGCAACGCGGCCGCCGCGCGCGAGGTCGGCGCCGGCGCGGTCGGCGATCCGACGATCGCCTGGCTCGCCTCCGCCTTTCGGATGATGCGCCGGCTCCAGGATCCGGCGATGATCCGGCGAATCCGCACGCCCTGCCTCATCATCGGGGCGGGGGCCGACCCCGTCTGCGGCACGCCGACGATCGAGCGCTTCGTGGCCCGACTGAAGAACGGGCACCTGATCGTGCTGCCGGGTGCCCGCCACGAGATCCTGAGCGAGTGCGACGCGATCCGCACCGATTTCTGGGCAGCGTTCGACGCGTTCATCCCCGGACACGTCTCTCGTTCCACCGCAAAGGACGCGGCGTCCCCCTTTCCCGTCGCCGGCTGAGAGGGGCGGGCCTCGCGGGCACGCTCCCTCCGGACCGGTCCGCGCGCCCGTCACCCGTCATGTCGGGTGCGTATCGACAGCCCGTGCGGAGGGCGATCGGATCGCCGCCTAGGGCTGGAAACCCGCCGGGCCGAGTTCCGATCCGATGAGCAGGATTCCCGGCGCATCCGGCGGCCGTCGGTATGCTGGAGGCGGTTGCTGCAGCCATTCTCGGCCCCTGCAGCGAAGGACGGGCGTCTGCAGCCGGCCATGAAACGCACATTCAGATCGGCGGGCCGAGCTGCGGCTTCGCCGCGCCACCTCGCCTGCGCGTGGCGGTGTCGTCATCCACTCCCCCTTTCAAAAGGTCTCGCCGAGTTGAATGCTCTCGATTGCTCTGTTGACTTGAATTTGTAGCGTATTCCATCGCGATGCCGCCGCCCAAGGAGCGACCTTCCGGCGATCTCGGCCGGAATGCCAGGCAAGTGCCTGAGTGCTTACATTTATCGGTTTTGATTTAATTTTTGCTGGGCGTGAAGGTCGATTGGCCGACGCCAAGTCAGTATTTCGATCGAATTCACGATAATTTGCCGGTATATCCCTCGATAAAATCAATACATAACTGGATACGGCAAATACATATTTGTAAAATCTTAGTATTGTCGTCAACTGCGGAAGAATGCGTCCGTATTAGATTTCAGTCTGCGCGGGGGACGACCCGTAATATCGATTGCCGGCTCGGCAAAGCCGATCTCAATGTCCGCTGTATCGGCCGGGGAGACCAATCCCACGATGGCTCGGTGCTCAGCGTGCTCCGAGGATTCAACGATGACGAAGATTTCAGTCACCTGGGCGAATAGTCACTCGATCTCGTTGGCTGGCGACCGGGCCAATCTGATCCTCGCGACGGCGCAGGATGCGGCGGATGGCTGGGCCAAGTATCTTCAAGGTGACGGTACGATCGATATCACGATCGGTATCGGCAATGTTGGCGGCGGCAACTACCTCGCCAATGGCGGTCCCAACTGGGCCTGGAGCGGAACGCGGTGGGAATACGCCGCCATCCTCGAAGCGCGCGAGAGTTACGACGGGAACGGCGGGACCCCGGAAGGCGCCGTTTCGCTCGGCGAGCATCGGCTCGGAGACCTGTTCTACGATCCGGCCGGAACGGCCGCGGTTCCGGGCAACAAGATCGATGCGTTCGCCCTGTTCCAGCACGAGATCGGGCACGCGCTCGGCTTCGTCGATTTCGCGGCCACGCCCGCGGCCAACGGCGCGCCGGTCTTCAGCGGCGACAACACGCGGACGGTTCTCGGCGGCCCGGTCATGCTCGACGGAGCCCGCGCGCATGTCTGGGGGATCGAGGATCTGATGGATCCCTACTCCCCCTGGGGAGGGCGTCCGGGCATTTCGGACCTCGATCTGGCCATGCTTCAAGACAAGGGGATGCCGATCGCGACCGAGCGGGCGGACAAGCTCTCGCTCGGCACTCGAAGCGACACCTTCTATGCCTATGGGGGCGACGACTGGATCGACGGCGGTGCGGGTGATGACCGGCTCTTCGGGGGTGCCGGCAACGACACGCTCGTCGGCGGCGCCGGAAGCGATGCGCTGGATGGCGGCGATGGCACCGACAACGCCGTGTTCGCAGGCCGCAGCCAGGATTACTTGGCCCTTTACAACGCGAACGGCGGCTTGGTCTCCATCAAGCATCTCGCCTCGGGCAGCATCGACACGCTGACCTCGATCGACTCGTTGAACTTCGATGACACCGTGCTCGGTCTGTCGGGGCTCCTCGCCCACCTGCAGGCGCGCTACGGCACGGGGACAGCCGGCCAAGGCCGAACCTACGAAATGGCTCTGAACGCCGCCGCCGACGAGGCCTATCGCGCCGACATTCCCGAGATCGACGGGGCCTTCAGCGTCACCGCGCGGGTTCGGTTCGACGACCTCGCGGGCGGCAACTTTCAGCGCGTCTTCGACACCGGCAACGGTCCGGACAGCGACAACATCTGGCTCGGCCAAGTCGGCAACGGACGCGACATGGCCTTTGAGATCCTCGACGGCGCGGTCAAGCATCGCATCACCGCCGAGGACGCGATCACAGAGGGCGTGGAGGCGCGCTGGTCCGCCGCCGTCGATGAGCGGGGTTGGATGTCGCTGTACAAGGACGGCGTACGCGTCGCCGAGGGTCAGGGGGTCGTGCCGCGCGACGTGACCCGCGTGAAGGACCTCGTGGGCGAGTCCAACTGGGGGCACGACACGGCGCTGAATGGCGGCGTCTACGATCTGACCTTCAAGGACGATATGCCCGACATTCACGGCGCCTTCACCGCGAGCGCGACGGTCCGGTTCGATGATCTCGATGCCGGCGCGTGGCAGCGCGTCTACGATTTCGGAAACGGTGCCGGCGCCGACAACGTCTTTCTCGGGCAGATCGGCAGGTCGAGCGACATGCAGTTCACCATAGTGAACGGCAGCAAGTCCGCCAACATCGTGGCCAAGGGGGCGATCGTCGAGGGTCAGGAGGCGACCTGGACGACGAGCATCAACGAGACCGGCTGGATGCGCCTGTTCAAGGACGGCGTCCTCCTGGCCGAGGGGCAGGGCATCGTCCCGAAGGATATCGCGCGGGCCAACGAATTCGTCGGCAAATCCAATTGGGCGGCTGACAAGCCGCTCGTGGGCGAGGTGATCGACCTGACCATCACGCCGTACAAGGCCATCCCCGAGATCGACGGCGCCTTCAAGATGTTCGCCGAAGTCCGCTTCGACGATCTCGACGGCGGCCACTTCCAGCGCGTGTTCGATACCGGCAACGGCCCGGACAGCGACAACATCTGGCTCGGCCAGGTCGGCAACGGCGACGACATGGCGTTCGAGATCCTGACCGGATCGACCAAGCACCGCATCACCGCCTCGGACACGATCGTCGAGGGGGAGATGGCGAAGTGGCAGGCGAGCGTGGACGAGGCCGGCTACATGCGCCTGATCAAGAACGACAAGGTCGTGGCCGAGGGCCAGGGCGCGGTTCCGCTGGATGTCCTGCGTACGAGCGACCTCGTCGGCCAGTCCAACTGGTCGTGGGATACCGCGCTGGCCGGGCAGGTGAAGGACCTGATCTTCGCCTGATCGAAAACCCCGTCGCCGAGGCGGACCGCGCCCCGGCGACACCGGCTGACGTGCAAACCGCATTCCTCCATCGGAAACGCCGGAGGCCAAGCCCTACGGGTTGAGGCGTTTCAGGGCCGCCTCGTGGAGCCGGCGGTCACCGGCCGCGACGATCCGGCCGCCGCCGGTGGCCGGTCCGCCGTCCCAGCTCGTCACGACCCCGCCGGCACCCTCGACGATGGGGATCAGCGCGACGATGTCGTAGGGCTTCAAGCCCGCCTCGACCACGAGGTCGATCTGGCCCGCCGCCAGCATGCAATAGGCGTAGCAGTCGGCGCCGTAGCGCGACATCTTCACTTGGTGCTCCACGGCCCGGAAGCGCTCGGCCTCCTCGCCCTCGGTGAACAGGCGCGGATCGGTGGTGGCGAGGATGGCCTCGCCGAGCGATTCGAGGCGGCGGGTGTGCAGGCGGCGCTCGCCTTTCGCGGTGCGAACGCTCGCGGTCTTGCCGTCGCCGAGGAAGCGCTCGCCGAGATAGGGCTGGTGCATCAGCCCACGCACCGCCGCTCCGTGATGGGTAAGCCCAATCAGGGTGCCCCAGGTCGGCAATCCGCTGATGAAGGCGCGGGTGCCGTCGATCGGGTCGAGCACCCAGACGCATTCCGCATCCGCCCGCTCGGAGCCGAACTCCTCGCCGAGGATGCCGTGGCTCGGCAGCCGGTCCTTGATCATCCGCCGCATCACGGCTTCCGCGGCACGGTCGGCCTCGGTGACGGGGTCGAAGGCGCGGCCCGTCCCGTGGGACTTGTCGTCCAGGCCGAAATGCGCCCGGAAGAACGGCAGGATCGCCGCCCCGGACTGGGTGGCGAGGTCTTCCATGAACTGGGCGAGATCGACGACGCTCATCGAGGGGCAGCCTCCCGTTGCTCGCCTGAGACGAAGACGCCGGGAGGCCGTTCCGTCAAGCCGGCTCGGGCAGAGCCTGACGCGGAGGGGTCGCCGCATCGCGGCGCTCGGCGGCATCGGGACCGACCCCGCGGTCGCCCTCGTGACGGGCAATGGTCAGGATCGTCTCGATCAGGTCGCGCAGCGACGTGACGTGATCGTCCGCCCCGAGCTTGGCCCGCAGGGTCTCGTCGGAGAGCATCGGATCGTCGAGGCGCCACAGCCCGGCGACGATCGGCACGGCATCGATCTTCTGGCGCAGCCGCGAGACGAGGCGGCGCAGATGGGTCGGCTCGCCCGATAGCGCCAGCGAGATCACGCAGACGGCCTGGGCCGGGCCCGGCTCCCAGGCGCCAATGCGCACCCGTGCGACCTCGGCGAAGGGCACCTGCCGCGTGCCGAAGCCGCGCTTGCGCAGGAGTTGGTCGGCGATGGCGGTCGCCGCGCCGTCGAGGAAGCCGCGGCCGGAAACAAGGAGCACCGCACCGTCGGCACGCCACGCCTCGGGCAGGTCGTCGGGATCGGGCTGGGGCATCGGATCGCTCTGGCAGGCGCTCTCTCCGTCACCCGTTCCACCGGCGATCAGACGGCTGGATTTGGCCGCGGGATCGGGCACCGCGTCCTCGCGCTCCTCCAATTCCTCCACCAGCGCCGTGATCGAGGCGCGGATCTCGTCCTTCTGGTCGGGGGTGAGCACGCCGCGGGCAGCGTCGCGGGCGGCGAGTTCGAGACCCTTCAGCACCACGTCGTCGTAATAGGCCGAGAGCGAGCATTCCCGCAGGATCAGGTCGGCATGCTCCTGCGCCTCCTCCGGGTCGTCGGCGAGCATGCGTTGGTAGAAGTTCTCAACCGGGGTCAGGGCCGGGCGGTTGCTGAACAGCACGTCCAGGAATTCGAGCCGGTCGACGTGGCGCCCGAGCACGACGAGGCAGACGGTGAGCGGCGTCGAGAGCAGCAGCCCCACCGGTCCCCACAGCCAGGTCCAGAACAGGGCCGAGACCAGCACCGAGAAGGGCGAGAGACCGGTGGAATGGCCGTAGACCAGCGGCTCGATGACATGCCCGACGATCGGCTCGACCAGGGCGAAGAGCAGGAAGGTCGCCAGCACCATGCTCCAGCCCGGCTCGACGGCGGCCGCGAGCGCGATGGGCAGCACGGCCGAGAGCACGGCGCCGATATAGGGCACGAAGCGCATGACCAACGCGAAGATGCCCCACAGCACCGGGCTCGGCACGCCGATGAACCAGAGCCCGACGCCGATGACGATGCCGAAGGCGGTGTTGAGGGCGAGCTGGCCCAGGAAGTAGCGCGAGAGGCGCCGCGCCGCGTCGTCCATCGCCACGGTGGTGCGGTGGAGGTCGCTCGAGCCGGCGAGCCGGATCAGGCGGTCGCGCAGATCCTCCCGCTGCATCAGGATGAAGAGGAGGACGACGATGACGATGCCGGCGGTGGCCAGCGGCTGCGCCACCGGCGCGAGCACGGTGGTGGCGAGTTCGAGCGCGCTCGGGCGCCGCTCCTCCACCTGCACCACCAGGGGCTTGGCCGGTTCCGGCTCGGTCTTGCGGGCGCTGTCGCGGGCGGCCTGCTCGCGTTTGGCCCGCTCGGCGCTGTCCTTGTTCTCCTCACCGCCCTGGTGGATCGCCCGGTTGATGTTGGCGATGTAGTCCATGGTCTGGCCGAGCGAGCCGTTGCGCAGGCCCTCGATCTTGCGCTCGACGGTGCGC
>JAGTAM010000188.1 GCA_023422485.1 Pseudomonadota bacterium
GCGTCGAAGGGCGCGGCCGTGACCAGCCCGGTGAAGGCCGGCGGCAGAACTAGGGGCGCGGGGCGCAAGCCCGATGATCCGGTGTCGAGATGGGAGGTCATGAGCCGTGTCGGGCGCGGGCGCCTGCGCCCGCATGTCCGTTCGTCGTTTTAGAATGATGCGAGTATATGGAAGCCGGGCCCCGGCGCGAAGGGCCCTCCCGCTCTCCCAATCGTCTCAGGTTCAATCGTGTCCGATCGTCTCGTGTTCGCCTGTTCCTGCGAGAAGACGATGCCGCTCGATGTCGCGGCCCTCGAAAAGGGCTGCGGCGGCCGGGTGCGCACCGCCGACCAGCTCTGCGGGCGCGAACTCGACCGCTACCGCGAAGCCCTCGCGACGGGTTCAGCCGTCACAGTCTCCTGCACGCTGCAGGCGCCGCTCTTCGAGGAGGTCGCCGCCGAGCTGGAGGCGGAGGAGCGCGTCGCTTTCGCCAAGATCCGTGAGACCGCCGGCTGGTCGTCGCAGGCCGACAAGTCCGGGCCGAAGATGGCCGCACTGCTCGCCGCCGGGGCCGAGGCGGTCCCCGTGGCTGGCACCGTGCCGCTCGAGAGCCGGGGCGTTGCCCTGATCTACGGGCGCGACGAGGCTGCGATCGAGGCCGGGCGGCGTCTGGCCGAACATCTCGACGTCACCGTGCTCCTGAGCCGGCCGGGCGAGGTCGCACCGCTCCACCGCAACGAGTTCCCGGTGATCCGGGGCACGGTGCGCGGGGCGACCGGTCATCTCGGGGCGTTCGAGCTGCGCATCGACGACTATGCCCTGCCGGCGCCGTCTTCGCGCACGCATCTCGTGTTCGGCGCCGGGCGTGACGGAGCGGTCTCGTCCTGCGACCTGATCCTCGATCTGACCGGCGGCACGCCGCTCTTCCCGGCACACGAGCTGCGCAGCGGCTACCTGCACGCCGACCCCCGCGATCCGGCGGCGGTCGAGCGCGCGGTGATGGCGGCCTCCCACCTCGTCGGCGAGTTCGACAAGACCCGCTTCATCGATTTCCGCGGCGAACTCTGCGCCCATTCCCGCTCGCGCATCACCGGCTGCACCCGCTGCCTCGATGTCTGCCCGACCGGGGCGATCGCGCCGGCCGGCGACACGGTGGCGATCGACCCCTACGTCTGCGCCGGCTGTGGAAGCTGCGCCGCGGTCTGTCCCACGGGCGCGGCGAACTATGCCCTGCCGCCCGCCGACGCGCTGATGCGCCGCCTGCGCACTCTGATGCGTGCCTACCGGGCGGCGGGCGGCGCGGATGCCGTGGTGCTGTTCCATGACGGCGACCACGGCGAACCGCTGATCGACGCCCTCGGCCGCTACGGCGAGGGTCTGCCGGCCCATGTTCTGCCGGTGCGGGTCAACGAGGTGACGCAGTTCGGCCCCGAAGTACTGGCCGCCCTGTTCGCCTACGGCGCGGCCGGAGCGCGGGTGCTCGTGCGTGCGCGCCCGAAGCACGACCTCGACAGCCTGCACCGCACCGTGGCGCTCGGCCGGACGCTTGCCGACGCCCTCGGCTACGGTGCCGGCACGGAGGCGCCGACGGTGGCGCTGATCGAGACCGACGACCCCGATGCGCTCGGCGCGGCGCTTCGGTCGGCGACGCCCGGATGCGCCACGGCGGCGCCGGCCGGCTTCGTGCCCGTCGGCGGCAAGCGTGAGATGCTGCGCCTCGCCTTCCGCGAGATGCATGCCGCCGCGCCCACGCCGGTGGCCGCCGTGCCGCTGGCGGCCGGGGCGCCGTTCGGCGGACTGAACTTCCGCACGGAGGATTGCACCCTCTGCCTCTCCTGCGTCGGCGCCTGCCCGACCCATGCGCTGTCGGACAGCGCCGACCGGCCGCTGCTCGCCTTCGAGGAGAGCCTGTGCGTGCAGTGCGGACTGTGCGCGGCGACCTGCCCGGAAGACGTCATCAGCCTGAAGCCGCAGATCGATTTCGAGGCCTGGAGCCAGCCGCGCCGGATCGTGAAGGAGGAGGAGCCGTTCTGCTGCATCACCTGCTCCAAGCCGTTCGGCACCCGCTCCACCATCGAGCGGGTGATCGGCAAGCTGCAGGAGCGGCACTGGATGTTCTCGGGAGAGGCCGGCGAGCAGCGCATCCGCTCGCTGATGATGTGTGACGATTGCCGCGTCGAGGCGGCCCTCAACCAAGGCTTCGATCCGCACGCCGCTCCCCCGGCCAAGCCGCGCACCACCGAGGATTACCTGCGCGAGCGGGAGGCCGCGCAACGGCTGCAAAGCTGACCACAAAAAACGACCCGCCGTCTCGTTGAGGGCAGGTCGGGTCAGGGGTCGTTTGTCGCAGGAGAACAGATCGACAAACCCCGGAGCAGTGACCGGTTCCGCAAGGTGTGCCGGAACACCGGGAAGAATCGTTGGAAAATGTAACCGGCGACCGCCAGCTTCACCGCTTCGGTCGCCGTGTTATAGGGCGGCCCCCATCCGTCATTCCCGAGCCCCGATGTCACCGATCGTCTCGATCGCGAACCTGTCGAAGGTCTACGCGTCGGGGTTGCACGCTCTGCGGGACGTCAACCTCGATATCGCCAAGGGTGAGATCTTCGCGTTGCTGGGGCCGAACGGCGCCGGCAAGTCGACCCTCATCAATATCGTCTGCGGTATCGTCACGCCGGGTAGCGGCCAGATCCGCGTCGGCGGCCACGACATCCTCAGCGACTACCGTGCCGCGCGCCGTATGATCGGTCTCGTGCCGCAGGAACTCACCACCGACGCCTTCGAGAAGGTGTGGGACACGGTGAGCTTCAGCCGCGGCCTGTTCGGGCTCGCCCGGGACCCGGCCCATATCGAGCGTGTTCTGAGGGACCTCTCCCTCTACGACAAGCGCGAGAGCCGCATCATGCAGCTCTCCGGAGGCATGAAGCGCCGGGTGCTGATCGCCAAGGCGCTCGCCCACGAGCCCCAGGTGCTGTTCCTCGACGAGCCGACCGCGGGCGTCGATGTCGAGCTGCGCCAGGACATGTGGCGCCTCGTGCGCCGCCTGCGCGAGCAGGGCGTCACGGTGATCCTCACCACCCACTATATCGAGGAGGCCGAGGAGATGGCCGACCGGGTGGGCGTGATCCGCAAGGGCGAGATCATTCTCGTCGAGGACAAGGTCGAGCTGATGCGCAAGCTCGGCAAGAAGCAGCTCATCCTGCATCTGCGCGAGCCGGTCGCGGCCTTGCCGGAAAACCTCGCGCGTCACGATCTCCATCTCGGCGAGGGTGGGCGCACGCTCATCTACACCTACGACACGCGGCGCGAGCGCACCGGCATCACCGGCCTGCTCGGCGAGCTGGCCGATGCCGGCATCGCCTTCACCGATCTCGATACCAGCCAGAGTTCGCTCGAAGACATCTTCGTCGATCTCGTCCGCGAGCGCGCATGAAGGCCGTGTCCATGCTGAACGTCCCGGCGATCCGTGCCATCTACCGCTTCGAGATGGCCCGGTTCTGGCGCACGGCCCTGCAGAGCATCGTCGCGCCGGTAATCTCCACCTCGCTCTACTTCGTGGTGTTCGGCGCCGCGATCGGCTCGCGCATGCAGACGGTGGACGGCGTGCCCTACGGCGCCTTCATCGTGCCGGGGCTGATGATGCTCTCGCTGCTGACGCAGAGCGTATCGAACGCCTCGTTCGGCATCTATTTCCCGCGCTTCGCCGGCACGATCTACGAGATCCTATCGGCGCCGATCTCGCCCTTCGAGGTCGTGCTCGGCTTTGTCGGCGCGGCGGCAACGAAGGCGATCGTCATCGGCCTCACCATACTCGCCACCGCCGCCCTGTTCGTGCCGCTGCACATCGAGCACCCGTTCTGGATGGTGTTCTTCCTGCTTTTGACGGCGATCACCTTCAGCCTGTTCGGCTTCGTCATCGGGCTGTGGGCGGACGGGTTCGAGAAGCTGCAACTGGTGCCGCTCCTCATCGTCACGCCGCTGACATTCCTGGGTGGCAGTTTCTACTCCATCGACATGCTGCCGCCGTTCTGGCGGGCGGTGAGCCTTTTCAACCCGGTCGTCTACCTAGTCAGCGGCTTCCGCTGGGCCTTCTTCGGCAAGGGCGATGTGGCGGTCGGGATCAGCATCGCCGCGACTTTGGCCTTCCTCGTGCTGTGCCTCGGGCTCGTGACCTACATCTTCCGCACGGGATACCGGCTGAAGAGCTGACCGGATTTCAGGAGGGCAGGTGGCGCAGGATCCCTATATCGTGAGGTCCGAAACTCTTCCGGCGGCCTTCCCGCCGGGACACGAGCCGCCCCGGCTCCTCCTCGACTTCGCCGATTGGCTCGACGGGCGCCCCTGGGGCAGCCTCGGCTGCTTCCGGCTGCAGGGGACGCTCAGCGACGAGGCGCCGATCATTGACGGCAGCGCCCTGCGCCGGGAATTCTCGCTCTTCCTCTACCTGCCCGATGGTTCACGCGTCGGCTTCTGGCACCCGGACGGCGTGCCGACGCCGTCGAGCCCCGTTGTCGGTCTCGGATCCGAGGGGGATGCGGCGATCCTCGCGGGCTCACTTGAGGACTTCCTCGCAAAGCTTTCCCGCGACGCCTTCTCGGATTCCGCTTGGAGCGATCTCGCCGCCGCCGAGGAAGACGAGGACGAAGACGAAGACGAGGAGGACTTGGCGCGGGCCGCGGATGGCGACGCGCGCAATGCCCTCGCGGACTGGCTCGCGGGGCGAATCGGACCGGAGCGCCTGGACGAGCAGGCCGGCGAGATCTGCGATTCGACGGCGTTCGCGGCGCGGATGGACGCCTGGATGCACGAGCGCGAGGCGTTCTGGGCCGAGCATCCGCTCCTGACCGAGATCGGGCGCGCCTTGGCCGCCCATCGCCCGCCCGGCAAGACACCCTGGGATCGGACGCGGCTGAGGGCCGCCGTCGTCGGCACGCTGTGCGAAGTGCAGGTTTATCGCGCCGGGCCGCAGCCGGTCCCGGAAATTGCCCAGGTGGAGCCGCTCCTGCGTGAGTTGCGGCACGAGCAGCACCGAGCCGACCCCGATCTCGGCCTCTGGTTCGAGGCGCATCTGGCGCTCGATGCGAAGGGCTGCATCCTGCCCCGCTTCGATTATCAGACCCGACCGACCGTTGATGGCGCTCCGGTGCCGGTCGAGGAGGCACGATCGGACCTCTCGCAGGCACCGCGTCCGGCGCGGTGGGTGCCGGACTGGCTCGCGGATTCGCGTGCGTGAGCCTCCCCCCGCTCGGATCAGAGCGGCCGCACGGCGTCGAGCGTCAATTGCCGCGCCGCCGCCCCGCAACCGAGCACGCGAAGCGCAACCGGTCGGCCGACCGGCAGGATCGTTTCGACGGCGTGCTCGACCGAAGCGTTGGTGGCCGCATCGAGGCTGCGGTAGCCGTCCTCGATGTTGATGAACGTCCATTGACCGGATTTCTCCTCGACGACGACGGCCTGGAGATGGAGGCCGTCGCGGCCGAACTCCCGCTTCACGAACCGGCCCGTCATCTTGGCCGGAAGGCAGCCCTCGTCCGTGGACAGGTTGCTCAGGCCGACGACCTTGCCGGCGGCATGGCTGAGTTTGGGAGCGGCCAGGGCGACGCCTCCGAGCACCAGCAGCAGGATCGCGAGGGCGATCAGGACGGTGGCGAACGCATCCGCCACGACCGAGCGAAGAACACCGTCCGCGGCGCTGTGTGATGTTCGACCCGGCATGGCACAATCCCGAAGCGTGCCAGCACCTTATGGGCGAGGTGAGCGCCGGGGCAGTCCGTCAAACGATCTACCACCGATAGGTCATATGGGTCGACCGGTGGTGAGGCTACGGCCATCGCTCGGAGCCGCTTGAGCGGTCCGAAAGCCTGGGCCTGCGAAGGCGGGCG
>JAGTAM010000204.1 GCA_023422485.1 Pseudomonadota bacterium
CCCGCGTCTGCCACTCGCCGACCGGCTATGGCCTGATGTCCACGCTCGGCACCTCGGCCGGCACGCAGGACTTCAAGTCGGTCGAGGAATCCGACGTGATCCTCGTCATCGGCGCCAACCCGACCGATGGCCACCCGGTCTTCGGCTCGCGGATGAAGAAGCGCCTCCGGGAAGGCGCAAGGCTGATCGTCGCGGATCCCAGAAAAATCGACCTCGTGAAGTCGCCCCACATCCGGGCCGACCATCACCTGCCCTTGAAGCCCGGCTCCAACGTCGCCTTCATCAACGCGTTTGCCCACGTCATCGTCACGGAAGGTCTGGTCGCCGAGGACTACGTCCGCGAGCGCTGCGATCTGGCCGAGTTCGAATCCTGGGCCCGCTTCATCGCCGAGGAGCGCAACTCGCCCGAAGCGGCGCAGGCGATCACCGGCGTCGATCCGGCCGAGATCCGCGCGGCCGCCCGTCTCTACGCCACGGGCGGCAAGGCGGCGATCTACTACGGGCTGGGCGTGACCGAGCACAGCCAGGGCTCGACCATGGTGATGGGCATGGCCAACATCGCCATGGCCACCGGCAACATCGGCATGGTGGGCGCCGGCGTGAACCCGCTGCGCGGCCAGAACAACGTGCAGGGCTCGTGCGACATGGGCTCGTTCCCGCACGAGCTGCCGGGCTACCGCCACGTCTCGGACGACGCCACCCGCGAGAGCTTCGAAGCGATCTGGGGGGCCAAGCTCGACAACGCGCCGGGTCTGCGCATCACCAACATGCTGGACGAGGCCGTCGGCGGCACGTTCAAGGGCATGTACATCCAGGGCGAGGACATCGCCCAGTCCGACCCCGACACGCATCACGTCACCTCCGGCCTCCGGGCCATGGAGTGCATCGTGATCCAGGACATCTTCCTGAACGAGACGGCGAAATACGCCCACGTCTTCCTGCCGGGCGCCTCGTTCCTGGAGAAGGACGGCACCTTCACCAACGCCGAGCGGCGCATCAGCCGCGTGCGCAAGGTGATGGCCCCGCTCGGCGGTTACGGCGACTGGGAGGGCACGATCCTGCTCGCTCGCGCGCTCGGCTACGAGATGAACTACACCCACCCGTCCGAGATCATGGACGAGATCGCCCGCCTCACCCCGAGCTTCGCCGGCGTCTCCTACGAGAAGCTCGAGGAACTCGGCTCGATCCAGTGGCCGTGCAACGAGAAGGCGCCGCTCGGCACCCCGATGATGCACGTCGACCGGTTCGTGCGCGGCAAGGGCCGCTTCATGATCACGGAATACGTGCCGACCGACGAGCGGACCACGGGCAAGTTCCCGCTGATCCTGACCACCGGCCGCATCCTCTCCCAGTACAATGTCGGCGCGCAGACCCGGCGCACCGAGAATTCCCGCTGGCACGAGGAGGACGTGCTGGAGATCCACCCCTTCGACGCGGAGATGCGCGGCATCGTCGATGGCGATCTCGTCGCACTGGAGAGCAGGTCGGGTGATATCGCTCTGAAGGCCAAGGTGACCGAGCGGATGCAGCCGGGGATCGTCTACACGACCTTCCACCACGCCAAGACCGGCGCCAACGTCATCACCACCGACTATTCGGACTGGGCCACCAACTGCCCCGAATACAAGGTGACGGCGGTGCAGGTGCGGCGCACGAACCGGCCCTCCGACTGGCAGGCGAAGTTCTACGAAGAGGACTTCTCGCTCACCCGGATCGCGGAAGCCGCGGAGTAGTCTTTTGGGACTTAGGGAGCGGGCGACGCCCCGCTCCTCTCCCGCTCATCCCTCCTCATCCTGAGGTGCTGCGCGGCAGCCTCGAAGGAGGGATCCAGAGATCGCGAGCGTGCTGGAACCCGCCTTCGGGCTTCCGCTGGGCTTCGGCGCCTCCGGACGAGGGAAGAGTGGGACGACCGCAACGAAACATGGACATCCCGAGCAGGCGATGAGCGCGACGACAACCAACGACAAGCTGGTTCGCATGGCCAACCAGATCGCCCTGTTCTTCCGGTCCTATCCGGAGGACGAGGCGGTGTCGGGCATCCACAAGCACATCGTGGCGTTCTGGACGCCGAAGATGCGCCGCGACCTCGAAGGCTACGCCGACGAGGCCGGTGAGCGGCTCGATGCCCTCGTCCACAAGGCGCTGCGCGAGGAGCCGACGACCGAGAGCCCGGTGCGCCCGGCCACCCGCAACCCGCAGCTCGCGGGCGAGGGGGCCAGCGACGCGGGCTGAACTCTGCTACCGTCCCGCGGCTTGAGAAGCCGATCCCGATCATCCTACCACGGCGGGGTCCAGCCCTCCGCCGGGACATCGGGACGGTTCTTGCGTGATCGATAAACTGGAATTCCTGCTCGCGCTCGCCCGCGAGCAGCATTTCGGGCGCGCGGCGGAAGCCTGCGGCGTCACTCAGCAGACCTTGTCCGCCGGGGTGAAGAGCCTGGAGGACCGCTTCGGCGTCCGCCTGGTCCAGCGCGGCTCGCGCTTCCAAGGCTTCACTCCCGAGGGCGACCGGGTGCTCGCCTGGGGCCGGCGCATCGTCGGCGATGCCCGCGCGATGCAGGACGACGTGGCGGCGCTCCGCAAGGGCCTCTCGGGCCACCTGCGCATCGCCGCCGTGCCGACCGCGCTGCCGATGGTGGCGGCCCTGACCACGCCCTACCGGGCGCGCTACCCGAATGTCCGCTTCAGCGTGATCTCGACGACCTCGGAAGAGATCTTCTCTCTGATCGACAACCTCGAGGCCGATGCGGGGCTGACCTATCTCGACAACGAGCCGTTGGGGCGCGTTATCGCCGTGCCGCTCTACACCGAGCACTATCAGCTGTTGACGGCGGCCGGCGGTCCCTACGACGACCGCGCCAGCGTCACCTGGGCGGAACTCGCCCGGATTCCGCTCTGCCTGCTGACGCCGAACATGCAGAACCGGCGCATCATCGACCAGCAGCTCCGCGCGGCCGGCGGCGAGCCGGCGCCGACGCTCGAATCGAACTCCATGGTCGTGCTGATGACCCATGTACGCACGCTGCAATGGGCGAGCGTGATGCCGGCGATCCTCGCCGACGCACTGGGGCCGACCGAGGGCTTGCGGGCGATCCCGATCGTCGAGCCCGACCTGCGCCACGCCATCGGCCTCGTCGCCCCGCGCCGCGATCCGGCGACGCCGATGGTGACCGCGCTGGTCAACGTCGCCCGCACCGTGGCCCGCACCCTCGACGCGGACGATCCCGTCCCGGCGATGCTGCCGAGCCCATAAATCCGGGAGCCCAAGGGGATCATCCCTTTGGCGGGGTGTCGGGGCAGCGCCCCGATCTGCTTACCTCGATCTTTGCTTTCGCATCATCTTTTTACGAGAGCCGGCGGCCACCAATCGGGATGATGCTCGAAGGAATCAGGTGCGGGGCCGCTGAAGCAGGGCGCATTGGGTCAGCATACCGGACTCCCGGCGCATGACGGCGCAGGTGACGCGGGCGGCCTCCACATCGACGGTGCTGTGGCGCTTGGCTTGCGCGCCGTCACGGGCCTGCCGGGCCGCCTCCTTGAGGCGATCGGGCGCGATCCCCGTCACGGCATGGCCCGCCTGCGCAAACAGCGTGTCGTAGGTCTCCGGCACGGTCTCGCCCTTGACCTGCGCACCGACGGAGGATTGGTCGCCCGCGCAGGAGAGCGTCAGCGCCGTCTGCGGGCCGGCATCGAACCGGGCGAAGTCGGCGTTGCGCTCGGCGACCTTGGCCCCGGTGGCGGCCTGCACCCGCTCGATCAGGTCATCGCAAGAGGCCTCCGCCCAGGCGGGGGAGGCGGCGAGGACGAGGAGTAGGGCGAGGCGGCGGCGCATGGCCTGATGTTAGGCCGAAGCGCCAGGCCCGTCTCCGGGAGCCGGCTGAGGCGTAGCGCCGCTCCGAGGACGGGCGGCAAGGTCACGGGTGCCAGGGCTCGGCCGGCACGTCCGCCTCTTCCGTCGCCTGTTGCCCGTCGAGCTGCGCGTGGATCGCGCGCAGAGCCTCCTGCACGCCCTGCCGCGAGGCCGCCGAGAGCACGAGCGGCTTTCCGCCCGCCGCCCGCTTGAGCCGGGCCATCTGCTGCTTGAGCGTCTCGGCGTCGAGCGCGTCCGCCTTGGACAAAGCCACGATCTCCGGCTTGTCGGCGAGGCCTCCGCCATAGGCTTCGAGTTCGCGCCGCACCAGCTTGTAGGCCTTGCCGGCATGCTCGCTCGTGCCCTCCACGAGGTGGAGCAGCACCCGGCAGCGCTCGACATGGGCGAGGAAGCGGTCGCCGAGGCCGACGCCCTCGTGCGCACCCTCGATCAGGCCGGGGATGTCGGCGAGCACGAACTCGCGCTCGTCCGAGCGCACCACGCCGAGGCCCGGATGGAGCGTGGTGAAGGGATAATCGGCGATCTTCGGCTTGGCGGCGGTGACGGTCGCCAGGAAGGTCGACTTGCCCGCGTTCGGCAGGCCGACGAGACCGGCATCGGCGATGAGCTTGAGGCGCAGGATCAGCCACATCTCCTGGCCCTCCTGGCCGGGATTGGCGTGGCGCGGAGCGCGGTTGGTGGAGGTAGTGAAGTAGGCGTTGCCGAAGCCGCCGTTGCCGCCCTTGGCGAGCCGCACCCGCTGACCGACCTCGGTCATGTCGGCGATCAGGGTCTCGCCGTCCTCGGCGAAGACCTGCGTGCCCGCGGGCACCTGGAGCACCGCGTCCTCGCCCTTGGCGCCGTGGCAGTTCGAGCCCATGCCGTGCTCGCCCTTCCGCGCCTTGAAGTGCTGCCGGTAGCGGTAGTCGATCAGGGTGTTGAGGCCCTGCACGCACTCGATCCAGACATCGCCGCCCCGCCCGCCGTCACCGCCGTTCGGGCCGCCGAACTCGATGAACTTTTCCCGCCGGAACGAGACGCAGCCGGGACCGCCGTCGCCGGAGCGGACGTAGACCTTGGCTTCGTCGAGGAATTTCACGGTGCTTCGCCTTGTTCGGACCGGAGACCGGTCAGCTTTCGGTGCGACGGCACTGGCCGTCGAGGTTGAGGTACTGGATGCTGCGCAGGCCCGCCTCGAACCAGCCGCCGGCATCCGGCTGGCGGCCATTGGCGCCGCCGTCGCCGTACAGGTTGATCTGGATCGCGCCGTCCGGCGAGCGCAGAGTCGGCGCCTCGCCCGATCGATAGTAGGTCCAAGTCGGGCGCTCGTCGAACAGCGTCTGCGATCCGTCCGCCTCCCGCTGGAACAACTGCCCGTAGGCGGTGCCCCCGCCCGCGGGTGAGGCGAAGTAGAAGCCGACCTTCGGCGTGCGGCCCGCGAAGTTGTAGAACTCGCAGTAGAGCCGGGTTTCTCCCCGGGCTTTCGGAGCGGACGCCGCCACGGGCTCGATCGGCGGCGGCGGCACCTCGCGGGTGATCGCGAAGATCAGGCTGCCGAGGGCGATCGCGGTGAGGCCGGCCCCGAGGCCGGCGATCGTCCGTGTCCTCATAGCGAGGGCCCTCCTGCGATCGTCCCGCGCCGGTCGAGCCACGCCGCCCGGTCGAGCCGGTAGGTGTAGCTCGGCACGGCGCCGCCCCGCGCCTCGAAGACCGGCGCCGATTCCCCGGTGCGGCGGAATCCGTACTTCTCCAGCACGCGTTGCGATCCGCGGTTCCCGACCATCGCGGCAGAGACGAGCGCCCGTCCGCCGGCATAGGCGAAATGGGCATCCACCAGCGCCTCGGCCGCCTCGGTCATCAGCCCCTCGCCCCAGAACGGGCGTCCGAGCCAGTAGCCGAGATGCGGCTCCGCCTCGTCCGGCCGGTCCTCGACCGAGACGACACCGATCAGATTCGCGGGCGCCGCCCGCCGGCAGACCGCCATGATCAGCCCGTCGCCCGCGGTGTTGGCGGCCCGAGCCCGGATCACGAAGCCCTCGGCCTCGTGTAGCGGAAGCGGCGTGGTGAGCCGCGCGGTCATCTCGGCGACCGCCGGATCGCCGGCGAGCCGCGAGATCGCCTCGGCGTCGCGGGCGGCGGGCCAGCGCAGCCAGAGCCGTCGCGTCTCGATGCGGAAGACGTCGTCGCGGGTGAGATCGGGGAACATCGTGAGCCGGTCATGTGAGGGCGCGCGCGGCGCCGTCCGGGACGACGAAGGGGGAGGATGGTGCCCCATCCTCCCCCGTGTTCCGATCCGCTCGAAGCTTCGCCTGAAGCCTTAGCGACTCGTCCGCCGGTTCGGTGTGGGACACCGGCGGGACGCTCGCTTCGTCGTCAGCGACAAGCGTCCGCCGTTACTCCGCGGCCTGGGCCAGCGGTACGACGGTGACGAAAGCGCGTCCGCGGCGGGTCTCGAACTGCACGTTGCCGGGGACGAGGGCGAACAGGGTGTGGTCCTTGCCCATGCCGACATTGGTGCCGGGATGCCACTTCGTGCCGCGCTGGCGCACGATGATGTTGCCCGGAATGACGGCCTCCGAGCCGAACTTCTTGACGCCGAGGCGCCGGCCGGCGGAGTCGCGGCCGTTGCGGGACGAGCCGCCTGCTTTTTTATGTGCCATGGGATTGCTCCAGAATTCTGCTTAGATCTGCGTTCGGACGGGCGGCCGATTACTCGGCGGCGGCCGGGGCGGACTCGGCGGCCGGCTCGGCCTTCCGGGTCTTGCGCGGCTCGGCCTTCGAGGTCTTGCCGCCGGCGCTGATCTCGGTGATGCGCACGACCGTGAAGTCCTGGCGGTGGCCGCGGCGGCGGCGCGAGTTCTGGCGGCGGCGCTTCTTGAAGGCGATGACCTTCCGCGTGCGGCCGTGCTGGACGATCTCGCCGGTGACACCGATGCCCGACAGGAGCGGGGTGCCGATCTGGGTGGCATCGCCGTCGGTGAACAGCAGCACGTCGCCGAAGGTGACGGCGGCGCCGGCCTCGCCCTCGAGGGTGGCCACGGTGATGACGTCGTTGGCGGCGACGCGATACT
>JAGTAM010000242.1 GCA_023422485.1 Pseudomonadota bacterium
GGTCGGCGCTCATCGGAAATGGCCCGGCACCCGCCGGCCGTTCTCGAAGCGGGGCAACTCGTAGCCATCCTGGGTGCGTTCCCCGGTCAGCCCGACCATGACCAAGGAGGCGACGACGATGAACAGCCCGGCCAGGACCAGCCGGGTCCAGTGCGGCTTCCACTCCGCATGGTCGAGCGGCGAGCGCCGGGCGAACAGCAGCCACGCCGCGAAGGCGAGGAAGGGCAGGGCGAACAGGAGGATTTCCTGGAGGACGAGGCGGAGCATCAAGACTGCGATCTGCGAGGGGCCGCGAGGCGCCTGTCAGGCGTAGAGGCGTTCAGGGATCAAGACGTTCAGGGATAGAGACGTTCTTGGAGATTGTGCACGATCCCCGCCGTGACGCCCCAGATCAGGTGCTCCGCGAAGGGGATGGCGTAGAAATAGCGCGTCCGGCCCTTCCATTCCGCCGAACGGACGAGATGCCGCGCCGGGTCCATCAGGAAGGCGAGCGGCACCTCGAACACGGCGGCCACCTCCGCCGGGTTCGGGGTGAGAACGGCCTCATGCGCCACGAGGCCGACCACCGGCACGACGAGGAAGCCCGTGCCCGAGAGATAGGGATCGAGATAGCCGAGCGGACGCACCGCCTCGCTCTCCAGGCCGATCTCCTCCCGCGCCTCGCGCAGAGCGGTGTCGATCGGCGAGATGTCCTCGGGATCGACCTTGCCGCCGGGGAAGGCGACCTGGCCGGAATGATCGCGCAGATGCGCGGCCCGTTTCGTAAACAGCAGCGTCACGCCGTCCGGACGATCGATCACCGGCACCAGCACGGCAGCCGGCCGGTGCGGCGTGGCGGGCGCGACGGCGAAGCCCTCCGGCTGGAGGTCGTGGTCGCCGCGCGGGTTCGACAGCGGCACGCCCGGCCCCGGCGGCACGTGGCTCAAGCGGGTCTCCGCCCGCGCGAGGAAGCCGTCCAGGCCGAACGCATCGGCGGGCGCACCCTCCGCGGACCTTGTCTCCGAAGATCCCGCCTCCGAAGGCCCCGCCGCCTCGGCCAGCCTCATGCGCCCTCACCGGCGGGGGCGATGCGGTGGAAATGGCCCCCGGCCCAGAGGCCGAACCACGTCTGCCCGTCGATTTCGCGCTCCTCGCCCATCTCCACGAGGTCGTAGGTCAGAGGTCGGCTCACCAGGGCCCAGAGGTCGCGGCGGACATGGAGATAGGGCTTCAGGCCCTCCGGCCCGTCGGCGAAGCGCAAGGAATGCTCGGCATCGGCCGGCACGAGGTCGTCCACGTTGGTGCGGAAGGCGATGCGCCGGTCTTCACCCTGGCCCTCCACCGCCATCTCGACGGCGGCGAACGGCGCATCGTCGACCTGGATGCGCACCCGCTCCGCGGGCGTGACGAGCACGGTCGAGCCGTCCGGCTCCTTGCGCAGGATCGAGGCGAAGAGCTTCACGAGCTTCGGCCGGCGGATCGGCGAGCCGTTGTGGAACCACGCCCCGTCGGAGGCGATGCGGATGTCGATCTCGCCGCAATGCTCCGGATTCCAGCGCTCCACCGGCGGCAGGCCGCGCTTCGTCGCCGCCTTGCCGACTTCGCCGAGGGCGGCGGTGAGGCGGGCCAAAGCCGGATCGTCGGGTGTGGTCTGGGTCATGATTTGTCGCCGGGCTTGTCCCGCAGAACCTTCCAGATCCCCGTCACCGCCGCCAGCGGACGGCCGCCGCTGGTCAGCGTGCCGCGCACGAAGACGAGGGAGGCGGTCTTGCGCAGGATCTCCGGCACGGTCTCGATCAGGTCGCCGATCTGCGCCGCGCCGACGAACTGGCTCGACATCTCGATGGTCACGGCCCGCGCCCCGTCGCAGGCGTCGCGCACGACGATGCTGAGCGCCCGGTCGGCGAAGGTCAGCAGCATGCCGCCATGGACGATGCCGACGAGGTTGCCGTGCCGCTCGTCGGTGCGGAAGGCGAACTCCTTCCGACCCTCGACGGTGCGGTGATAGACCGGTCCGACATGGGCGATGAAGCCGGGATCGGTGAAGGCTTCCCACCCTTCCGGAAACGCCGCGCGCTCCTCGTCCGTCATCCGATCTCGCCTCCCCGAATTGCGGAGGTCTCGGCCTCCACGATGCACGATGTCGCGGGCGTCCTGCCCGCCGCGTCTGGACCGCCCATATAGTGCCGAACTGCCGCGCGGCAGCGCCGCGCTTGCGTTCGGCCCGCGTTCGGCGCCAGACTCAGGCACTTTCCGGGCATCCGCGCCCGGTCATCGCAAGGTTCACTTCATGGCACAGGGCGCCGGACCGGCCAGCACGACGAGCCTCGACGACGGGATCGTCGCCACCGCCGAGACCTGCCTCGCGGCGATTCACGAGGCGCGGGAGGCAATCCATGGGGTCATCTTCGGCCAGGAGAAGATCGTCGATCTGGCGCTGGTCACGATCCTGGCCGGCGGCCACGGTCTCCTCGTCGGCCTCCCCGGCCTCGCCAAGACCAAGCTGGTCGAGACGCTCGGCACCGTGCTCGGGCTAGATGCGCGGCGCGTGCAGTTCACCCCCGACCTGATGCCCTCCGACATCCTCGGCACCGAGATCCTCGACGAGGATGCCGAGCGCCGCCGCTCCTTCCGTTTCGTCAAGGGGCCGGTCTTCACCCAGCTCCTGATGGCCGACGAGATCAACCGTGCCAGCCCGCGCACGCAATCGGCCCTGCTCCAGGCGATGCAGGAGCATTTCGTCTCGGTGGCGGGCGAGCGCCACGACCTGCCGCGGCCCTTCCACGTGCTGGCGACGCAGAACCCGATCGAGCAGGAGGGCACCTATCCGTTGCCCGAGGCGCAGCTCGACCGCTTCCTCCTGGAGATCGACGTCGGCTATCCCGACCGCGCCGCCGAGCGCCGCATCCTGATCGAGACCACCGGCGTCGA
>JAGTAM010000333.1 GCA_023422485.1 Pseudomonadota bacterium
ATGCGGTCCTTGTGGGTGGCGTAGCCGTAGGCGAAGCGGCCCTTGACGCAGCTATGGCCCTCGTTCGCCTTGCCGCCCTTGTAGGGGACCATGCGCACGACCTTGTCGCCCTGCATCTCGGCCTTGAAGGCGCAGCCGACGCCGCAATAGGCGCAGGTCGTCACCGCCGCATGGTCGGGCTGGCCGTACTGATGGATCGTCTTCTCCTGCAGGGTCGCGGTCGGGCAGGCCTGGACGCAGGCGCCGCAGGACACGCATTCGGACTGCATGAAGTTGGTCGGGCCCGCCGCCACGCGGCTGTCGAAGCCGCGGCCCTCGATGGTGAGCGCGAAGGTGCCCTGCGTCTCCTCGCAGGCGCGGACGCAGCGGTTGCAGACGATGCACTTCGACGGGTCGTAGGTGAAGTAGGGGTTCGACTCGTCCTTGGGCAGGTAGCGCTCGGAGGTCGGCTTGACGTGGTTGTCGCCGTCATAGCCGTAGCGCACGTCGCGCAGGCCGACCTGACCGGCAGTATCCTGCAGTTCGCAATCGCCGTTGGCGGCGCAGGTCAGGCAGTCGAGCGGGTGGTCGGAGATGTAGAGCTCCATCACGCCCTTGCGCAGGCGATGCAGCTTGTCGGTCTGCGTGTGCACGACCATGCCGTTCTCGGCCGGCGTGGTGCAGGAGGCGGGCGTGCCGCGCCGCCCGTCGATCTCCACGAGGCACATTCGGCAGGAGCCGAAGGGCTCCAGCGAATCCGTGGCGCAGAGCTTGGGGATCTTGGTCCCCATATGCATCGCCGCGGCCATGACCGAGGTGCCGGCGGGCACCGTCACGCTCTCGCCGTCGATGGTCAGCGTCACCGTCTGCTCGTTGAGCCGGATCGGCGTGCCGTAGTCGATTTCCTTGATGAGGGTCATGGCTCAAGCCTCCTCACTCGGCCGCGACGGGCAGATCGCCCGCGCACCGAAAATCTTCCGGGAAATTGGTGATCGCGCTCATCACGGGCATCGGCGTCAGGCCGCCCATGGCGCAGAGCGAGCCGTCGGTCATGATCTCGCAGAGATCCTCGACGAGCTTGAGATTGGCCTCCGGGCGGATGCCGGAGATGACCTTGTCCATGGTCTCGACGCCGCGGGTGGCGCCGACGCGGCAGGGGGTGCACTTGCCGCAGGATTCGGTGGCGCAGAACTCGAAGGCGAAGCGGGCTTGGCGGGCCATGTCGACGGTGTCGTCGAACACCACGATGCCGCCATGGCCGACGAGGCCCTTCTTGGCCGCCATCGCCTCGTAATCCAGCGGCGTGTCGAGCAGCTCGTCGGGGAAGTAGGCGCCCAGCGGCCCGCCGACCTGCACCGCCCGCACCGGACGGCCCGAGGCCGTGCCGCCGCCGAACTCCTCGATCACCTGACGGATGGTGATGCCGAAGGCGTACTCGATCAGGCCGCCCTGCCGGATGTTGCCGGCGAGCTGGATCGGCAGGGTGCCAAGGGAGCGGCCCATGCCGTACTCGGCGTAAGATTTGGCGCCGTGCTCCAGGATGTAGGGCACGGCCGTGAAGGTCATGAAGTTGTTGCCCAGCGTCGGCTTGCCGAGGAAGCCCTTCAGAGCCGGGATCGGGGGCTTCGCCCGGACGATGCCGCGCTTGCCCTCCAGGCTCTCCAGCAGCGAGGTCTCCTCGCCGCAGATGTAGGCGCCGGCCCCGAGGCGGACTTCCAGGTGGAAGCTCTTGCCACTGTCCAGAATGTTGTCGACAAGCACCCCGGCCTTGACGCCGTTGGCGATCGCGTCGCGCAGGGTCTTGAAGGCCTGCGGATACTCGGAGCGGCAGTAGATGTAGCCCCGTGTCGCACCGGTCGCGACGGCGGCGATGGTCATGCCCTCGATCAGGTTGAAGGGGTCGCCCTCCATCATGATCCGGTCGGCGAAGGTGCCGGAATCGCCCTCGTCGGCGTTGCAGACCACGTATTTCTGGTCCGACTTCGCCAGCATCACCGTGTTCCACTTGATGCCCGCCGGGAAGCCGGCGCCACCGCGCCCGCGCAGCCCCGAATCGCGCACCTGCGCCACGACGCCCTCGGCCTCGAGCTTCAGCGCAGCTTCCAGGCCGCGATAGCCGCCATGGGCCCGGTAATCCTCGACCGAGAGCGGATCGACCACGCCGCAGCGGTGGAAGGTCAGCCGATGCTGCCGGGCGAGGAAGGGGATCTTCTCGGGGTCTCCGAGGCGGAGCCTGTGCTCGCCGCCCTCGGCGAAGTTCGCATCGAGCAGGCTCTCGACATCGGCCGGGGTCACCGGTCCGTAGGCGATGCGGCCCTCAGGCGTGGCGACCTCGACCATCGGCTCCAGCCAGAGCATGCCGCGGGTGCCGGTGCGGACGATGCGCAGGTCGAGGCCGCGGGCTTCCGCACCGGAAAAGATCGCGCGGGCGACGCGGTTGGCGCCCAGCCCCAGGGCGACGGCGTCCTGCGGGACGAAGACGGTGATGCTCACGCGCGGGCCTCCTTGAGGGCGGCGTCGAGGGATTCGGCGGAGAGGCGGGCCAGCGGCTCGTCATCGACCAGGGCGGCCGGACCGTTGGCGCAGAGACCGAGGCAGTAGACCGGCTCGACGGTGACGCCGTCGGCGCTGGTGCCGTGCCAGTCGCAACCCATGCGGGAGAGGATCTCGCCGTGCAGTCGGTCGGAGCCCATGGCCTGACAGGCCTCGGCCCGACACAGCTTCACGTGGTGGCGTCCGGCCGGCGGCTCGCGACGGAAGTCGTGGTAGAAAGTCAGGCAGCCGTGGACCTCGGCTCGGGACAGGTTCAGCGCGTCGGCGATGATCGGCACCGCTTCCGCGTCGACGTAGCCGAAGGTCTCCTGCAGAGCATGCAATATAGGGAGAGTCGCCCCCTCAAGGGATTGCAGCTCGGCGATGATCCCCGCCGCACGCGAGGCGTTCCAAGGCTCGGAACCAGCCATGTTTTCCTGCCCAACTTGGTTTTGTTCTAAGGCCGGATCCAAACAGGGCTGGCACTAAAGTTCAATCAAGCTGTCTCGTGGCTTGACAAAAAACTTCGATCAAAACGAGCTGTTTGCATTGCATCAATCGATCAAGCGGGGCCTAAAAATATTTTTGATACGCCTCTCATTTTTCTTTGGCTTCAATGAGATACCACTGTTGCGTGATGGCCCGACCGCGGGACGGCGGGTGGACGGTGACCCGGAAGCCACCGCGCGCGGTGCCCGCAGGCCCGTCGCGACGACGTGCCCCGGACCGCTCGGAACTGCGCTTCGTGCTTCATCAAGTTGTTGATCACCCGCTCACGAATGTAGCCCGTGACGTCGTGCGGATGGTCGCCCTCGGAGGTCTGGACCAGGGCGCGGTCATGGCGCTCGTCCGACGATCTCGCCGGATTTTCGGCCCAGGCGAAGCTCGGCGTCCGCAGGCCGCGCACGCGGATGCCGTACCGGAAGGCGCCGCGGTCGCTTTAGGGAACCATGAGGTCGATCCGCTCGGCCGACCGCACGCCCCCGGGCGACAAACTGCTTCGGAGATACGATCCGCCCGACACCGAGAAAACGCCGATCGGCCATATGTTGATTGCCGCCCGTCCATTCCCGAGACGTGCTCAGGGGCCCTTCAACTCTCGATGGCGGCGTAGGTCAGCACCCGCAACTCGCGGCGCAGGGGCAGGGCGGAGGAGGGGATGAGCTGGGTCATCAGCACCACCGCCATGTCCTCGTCGGGATCGACCCAGAACGAGGTGCTCGCCACGCCCCCCCAGGACGCCTCTCCCGGCGTGCCGAGAATCTGGGCGCGCGCGGGATCGAGCATCACCGAGACGCCGAGCCCGAAGCCGATGCCGGCATAGGAGGATTCGGCGAAGCGCGGCTGGCCCATGGCGGCCAGGTCGCCGGGCAGGTGGTTCATCAGCATGAGTTCGACGGTCTTGCGCCCGAGAAGCCGCACGCCGTCGAGCTCGCCGAGATTGAGGAGCATTCGGCAGAAGCGCAGGTAGTCGGCCGCCGTCGAGACGAGCCCGCCCCCGCCCGAGGCGAGCGGCGGCGGTGTGAGGAACCGGCTGTCGACACTGTCGTCGTAGATCCGGAGCTTCCCGGCACGGTCGAAGACGTAGTTCGCCGCAAATCGCGCCTGCTTGTTCGCCGGCACGAAGAAATCGGTGTCGTCCATGCCGAGGGGGCGCAGGATGCGCGTGCGCATGAAATCGGCGAAGTCCTGGCCCGACACCACCGCGACGAAGTGGCCGAGCACGTCGGTGGCCACCGAGTAGTTCCACTCCGCCCCCGGCTGGGCCAGGAGCGGCTGCTGCGCGAGCCGTGCGACCAGCTCGCCGAGCGACAGGGTCGAGGTCTGGAAGTCGATCTCGTTCTGGCGATAGAGCGCGTCGACGAGGGTCGCCTCCATGAAGCCGTAGGTCAGGCCACTGGTATGGGTGAGGAGGTCGCGGATCGTGATCGGGCGCAACGCCGGCTCGGTCTCGATCTTGGCCCGGTTGCCGCCGGTCATCACCCGCATCTCGGCAAAATCCGGCAGGAAGCGCTCGAGCGGATCGTCGAGCTGGAACCGCCCCTCCTCTTATAGCATCAGCACCGCGAGCGAGGTCAGCGGCTTCGTCATCGAGTAGATGCGGGTGATGGTGTCGGCGGCAAACGGCCGATCCCGCGCGAGGTCGGCATGGCCGTGCGCGCGGAAGAAGGCGGTCTGGCCGCCCCTCAGCACGCTCACCGAGAGGCCGGCCAGCCGCCCGCTCTCGACGTAGCCCCGCATCCAGGCGTCGATCCGCTCCAGGCGGTCCGGGCAGAGGCCGAGGTTTCGGGGATCGGTCTCGACCTGCATGCACGGCTCCTTGGGTTCGTGTCGTAGAGCCGATGTAGCGGCCTCGGACCGAGGGGCGCCATCCCGAAAAGCGTCACCAGCCCATCGTGCCGGGCCCGCCCTTGAACGGGCCGACCAGCCCCGGCGTGATCCAGCCGCCGTAGAAGCCACCGGGCTGCGGCTCGGCCTGCACGTCGCCGACGAGGCAGGAATCCATCGGCCCGGCATAGAAGGCAAAGTAGCCGGCGATGGCTCGGAAGCCCGGCGTCGGGTCGGGATAGGCCCAGGCCGCCCCTGGCGCCCGTGCGGCGCCGCCCCTCACGTCGAACAGCACGGCCCGGCCTTTCCACTCGCAGATCCCGGCCCGGCGCGGGGGCCCGAGCACGCCCTCGGCGATATCCTCGGGCGGGAAGTAGTAGGTTGGCGGGTGGCTCGTCTCCAGCACCCGGAAGCCGGAAGTGGTCGCGGCGATGGTCCGGCCGCCGAGGATGACCGTCAGCCGTTCCGGCACCGGCTCCAGCCGGGGCGGGCGGGGGTAGTCCCAGACGCTTTCCTGCCCCGGGCCGGGGCGGACGGGGATGGGCCGCACGGGCGCCTCCGTTGGTGTCGTATCACCGGTTTGTCGCAACCGGCCCTCATGCTAGCGCAGGAGGAGCCCGAGAGAAGGACGATGCCGTGAGCGAAACCGCAGACTACGCCCTGTTCCTCGATTTCGACGGCACGCTGGTCGAGATCGCGCCGCGGCCGGACGCGGTGCGGGTCGATCCCGATCTCGTGCCCGCTCTGGAGCGGCTGCGCGAACGGCTCGGCGGCGCGCTCGCGATCGTCACCGGGCGGCCGGTCACCGTGATCGACGACTTCCTGACGCCGGCCCGTTTCGACGTCGCCGGACTGCACGGGGTCGAGCGCCGAGTGGACGGGACCTTGAGCGGCGGACGGCCGGAGGATCATCCGGATCTGCGCGCGGGCGTCGAGCGACTGCACGCCGAGACCGCCCGCTACGAAGCCGTACTGATCGAGGACAAGGGCGCCTCGGTCGCGGTCCACTGGCGGCTGGCCGCCCCCGGCGATGCGGAAGCGGCCGAGGCGATCGTCAAGGCGGTGGCGCGCGATCTCGGCGCCGCCTACCGGCTCCAGCTCGGCAAGGCCGTCGGGGAGATCGTGCCGGCGGACGCCACCAAGGGCCACGCGATCCGCGCCTTCGGGGAGGTCGCCCCCTATGCCGGCCGCCGGGCGATTTTTCTGGGCGACGACCGCACCGACGAGATCGCCTTCGCCTGGGTGAACGTGGATGGCGGGGTCAGGGTGCGCATCGGCGAGGGCGTGACGGTGGCGAGCCGCCGCCTCGCCGACCCGGAAGCGGTGCGCGCGCTGATCGCGGCCTGGGCGGAGGGTGCGCCGATCGACCCGGACGCGCTGCCCGCCGCCTGACAGCGTTCACCGCTCGGTTCACGGCTTGCCGAACGGCCCGCGCACCCTCTGTTAAGGTCGCGGCAAAGCACGGCGAGAAGCGAGAGGCGGATGTTCGAATTCCCGGTGCTGATCGGCGATATCGGCGGGACCAATGCCCGCTTCGGCCTGATCGAGACGAAGGGCGCAGCCCCGCGTCTCCTCTCCCGCGAGGCGACCCACGGCCATCCCGATCCGAGCGCGGCGATCCGAACCTCCCTGGCCGGGAGCGGCGCCCCGGCGCCGCGCTCGGCGATCCTGGCGATCGCGGGGCGGGTCGATGCCCCGGCCGTCCAGCTCACCAATGCCGATTGGCTGGTGGACGCCGCCGCGATCGGCCGGGATTTCGGGCTCAGCCGCGTCGCCCTCGTCAACGACTACGTGCCGGTGGCCGCCGGCGCGGCCGGCATCGCCCCCGACGACCTCACCCCGATCGGACCGGTCTTGGGCGACGCGAGCGGCCCCCGCCTCGTGCTGGGTCCGGGCACCGGCTTCGGCGCCGCGGCTCTGATTCCCTACGAGGATCGCCTCGCCATCGTCTCGACGGAGGCCGGCCACACCGATCTCGGACCGACCGACCCGGACGAGGCCGAGATCTGGCCGGCGATCGAGCGCGTCGAGGAGCGGGTGACGGTGGAGACACTGCTCTCCGGTCCGGGACTCGCCCGGCTCTGCGCCGCGATCCGCGCGGTGCGGGCGGGCGGCGATGGCTCGCTGTGCGACCCGGCCGAGATCACCAGAACCGGCCTCTCGGGTGAGGATCCGCACGCACGCGCCGCGCTCGCGCTGTTCAGCAAGATCCTGGGCCGCGTCTGCGGGGATCTGGCGCTGACCTTCCTCGCCACCGGCGGCGTCTATATCGGCGGCGGCATCGCCCCGCGGATCGTGCCCATCCTGCGCGAGGGCGGCTTCCGCGAAGCCTTCGAGCGTAAAGCCCCCTTCACCGAGCAGATGCGCGTCATCCCGACTTGCGTCATCACCGTGAAGGACCCCGCCTTCGGCGGTCTCGCGGCGCTGGCGAGCGAGGGCGGGCGCTTCGTCTATCACGGGCAGAGCTGGAAGCCCGCGGGCTGAGCCAACCCCGCTTCCTTCTTGCCACTGGCGCCGGCCGAACGGTCTGTTAACCATGGGTCGCGATAAGCTCGACCGTCCGGCCCGCCTCGTCCCGAGACGGCCGGAGCGTGGAGCCGCCCAGAGTCCCGACCATGCGCGCCAAGCCTTCCCTTTGCGCCCGCCTCCTCGTCTTCGCGGGGGCACTCGCTCTTCCGGCGGCGGCTGAGGCCGCGCCGCGGTCCCACAAGACCAAGGCCGCGCCCGCGGGCGTCGCCGTCGATTACAGCGTCAACCTCGCCGGTATCACCATCGGCAACGCCCAGCTCACCGGCGCCTTCGACGGCCCGCGCTACCGCATGGACGTGTCGGCGGTGCTGACCGGCCTCGTCGGAGCGGTCACCGGCGGCCAGGGCTCGGCCCGCTCCTCCGGCAGCATCGCCGCAGCGCCGCTGCCGAGCGCCTTCTCGATCGCCACCCGCACCAGCAGCTCGGGCATCGCCGTGCGCATGGCGCTGGCGGGCGGCAACGTCACCCAGGCCGAGATCACCCCGCCGCTCCTCGACACCGGCGATCGGGTGCCGGTCACGGCCGCGGCCAAGCGCGGCGTGATCGATCCGGCCAGCGCCCTGATGATGCCGGCCCGCGCCCGCGCCGACCTC
>JAGTAM010000350.1 GCA_023422485.1 Pseudomonadota bacterium
TAGCCTTGGTGGGAAATGACCGGGAGAGCGGGGGGTATCCCTCACGCCTGACCTGAGCCTGCCAGGAGCTTCCACGCTTACGAACGGTCGCCATGAGTCGCGCCCTTGCTGTGACAGCGGCGTGACAGACGGACTTTTAGGGGACTGAGGGCTAAACCCTGGAAACCAAATCTGCCTTCAGAGACAGTAGGTTGATTGGCGCACCCGACACGATTCGAACGTGTGACCTTTGCCTTCGGAGGGCAACGCTCTATCCAGCTGAGCTACGGGTGCTGACCGTGGCTCGTGAGTAGCCCAACTGAGCGGCCGACGCAACGGTGCTGCGTGGGGTGGGTGATTGCCCTGATTGCTCAAAGGGATGGTAGCGTAGCCCTCAGGCAAAGGTCACACGTTCGAATCGTGTCAGGTGCGCAAGGGGGGGGCGGAGGGGCCGCTCAAGCGTCGGCATTATGTCCGCGGATGCGGACGGCGTGCAGCGTGGTTGAGGCGCATGTGCCGCGCGTGCGCCGATGCTGGCACGAGCACGGCACGGGTCAGGGGTGACGCGTCTGATCGTTGGGATGCGCTCGACCATCTTGCTCTGCTCGACCTCGCGGCTCAAGCAGCACGTTGCCGAGACGCTTGCGGTCTGTCGTGCGGATCCAGTCCCCGTGTCCCATTGAGCTACGGCCCTTGGCCAGCGCGGAGGCCGGAGAGGGGCTGACGCGAGGCGAGGGAAGCGGGTTGAGGCGGCACCGTCGCGGTGTGGCCCGGATCTTCGAAGAACGCGAAGCCCAGCGCCTCCAGCAGCACGTAGATCATGTTGTCGAGGAAGGTGCCCATGCTCGCCGTCTCGGCTTCGGGCAGCTTGGAGCCGGTCGGCCTGGCGCGGTTGGCGAGCTGCGCCTTGCCCTCGTTGCGCGTGAGCCGCTCCCAGACCGCGCGTTCAAGCCACTTCACATGGGCAGGGGTCAGGTTGTCGTTCTTGTTGGTGAAGACAGTGAAGTTGTCGAAGGTGATTGGGAAAGGGGGCGCCTTGTCGCGTTCGACGAAGTCGTCACTTTCGGCGACATAGACCTCCGGTAGGTCATTGGTGCCGCTGCTGCGATCAGCAGGTAGATGCAGGAGCGTGAGAATTCCTCGCGGGCGAGCGCCCTCTCGAAGTCAGAGCGCCGGCCCATCACGGCCATGCCCCACCAGTTGTCGAACTCGACCCTGCGCAGCGAGCGCGGATCGTTGCCGGTAATGAAGAGCTTGATCAAGCGCCCGGTGATGCGACCCGCAGCCATCGACTGATCCCCCGCGTCCCGCTCGCTCCAGTCTGACTACGGGACCGATGGAGGAGCTGGAGGCCAAGGACGGCGAACTCACGAAGTTGCTGGCGAGCCGTACCGAAACCCGGTTCGTGAGAGCGCTCTGTCCGAACTGCCACCGCGAGATCCATACGGCCTACCTGGACAAGCGAAGAATGAGGCCTTGATCGAGGCGATCCGGCAGAAGGAGACGACTTCGGGTGCCTGACATCGAGAAGCTCGTCGCAGGCACCCCGCACTGGTTCGCATTCTGGCCGGTGCTGCAGGTCCCGAGCACCGGCTGCGATCGACGTGTCTACGGACACGACATCAACGGGCGGCTTCGGGCGGTCCTCCGGAGTGCTTGGCGAGCTCAGCTCGAAGACGTGCCACCTCGGCTTCGTGCCTCTCGGCCGATGCTCGGATCCGTGAGCACAGATGGTCATAGAACAAGCGTAGCGACTGCGTCAGGCGCGCCATCAGTTCCTCCATCGCGATAGCCGCTCACCCACCACACCGTGGCCGGCGACACCAACCAAGCGGCGGGCGAACCTCGAACCCAGCCTTCAAGATTGGTTGCCTCTAGCGTGCCATCAAGAGCGGCCTGCGGCCGGTCGAGGGGACCGGCGCAGTGTTGCCAAAGCTGTTTCGCCCCCCTTGCGCAGCTGGGATCTCACGGCGGTTTAGATCGGCAGCGATGCCGGGACAGGGTCTGTAGGCGCGCAAGCGCAGCGGTCAGTGTGCCTCAGCAAAAAGTGTTCGGATGAGCCGCCAGAGCTCGCGGTGCCCGGTCGTTTGCCCCGCCTGCAAGAGATACTCCGGAATTTCGAGCTGCTCCTTACCGTGGCCTGAGTGGCCCGCCCCACGCACGTCAGTATGCCGCCATTCATGATCGACGTAGAGGCGCTTCGTGTCTGTGTCGAAGACCAGACACCACCAATCCTCATCGTTTCCGACAGGGCCTTTGGCGGATCGTTGAAGCTCGCGGACGAGTAGGGCCATCTCGAACACTCCTGTGGTGACACCGAAGCTACTTCAGCCGGCGGCCGACCGCGAGGGGTCTCTCTGTCGTCTAGGTTGTCTCTGCAGCGAGGTTCACAGGCCGGGTGTTGAGCTCCCCGTGGCTTGATGCGACGCTTTGAACTGGCTGATGCGCAGTGGGAGCAGCCCGCCCCGCTGCTGACTCCGCAGTGGCCGCGTACGGGCCGGCCTGCGGAGGATCACCGCCATATGCAGAACGGCATGCGCTGGATCCTGCTCGCAGGCGCATGCTGGCCCTTGCTGGACAGGCAGTTCTTCTCGGACTTGGCCCTGTCCCGACCTGAAATCGAACAAGCCATCGGGCGCTGACGGGCGAGGCGGCTTATCCTTCGCCCAGGTCCTTGCACATCGTTGAAGCCCTCGCGAGTGGCCCATCCGTCTCGATCGAGGTGCTCGATCTTCACTGCGATAGCGTGCGCAACTCACCACGAGCGAGGCCGATCAGGGTCCGGGCTAGCAGCCAGGCGATAATCAGCGTCGTAAGCGTCAACAGGCTGAGCGCGAGAGCGTCGGTTGCTGGTCCTGGCTGCACCGTCGCGACGCGTAGGGCCGCGACAGCCACTGCAGCGAGGGGGAAGCTCACGCCCCACCAAGACACGCGAAACGGGCAGGCCCGATTGAAACGGGCGAGCTTCGGCAGCAGCACAGCGAGCAGGAACAGGGCGATTGCTAAGAGCGACTCCGCGAAGAGATCGATCACGCCCGTCGTCGCCACATAGGCCGAGAACCCGACCGCGAAGGGCGCCACGAGGATCAGGAGCGAGGGCTGCAATGCTGCCGGAAGCGGCGTCTCGAACAGAAGGCGCGATAGGATCAGCGTGAACAGGGGCAGCGCGAAGAACAACCCCACTGCCAGGCCGAAGATCATCACACCCTGCATTGAGGGCAGCCCAAGCCCCGGAAGCGCGAGTGGCACGTCGAGGAGGCCGACGACCGGCACGATCCAGGCCGGTGTCGCATGCACTGGCTGCTGCCGGTCGCTGAGCCATCGCGTCACGATCAGCCACGCGAACAGGGTCATGCCGCAAGCGCCGACGATCCACAGCACGCGCGCAAGTGCAAGACTCAAGGGGGCCAGCGGGATCGGCAGCAGGAGGAGGCTGATCAAGGGCGTGCCGAACAGGTTGCCGGCGATGGGGTGACGGAACTCGGCTCGGACGGCCTGCGGGGCGATGCAGGCCTTGGCGGCGTAGCCCGCCGCGATGGCGACAAAGGCGAGGCTGGCGACGACGCCGACGGATGGACCGATCCAGGATGGCGTTCCGTATCGGGCATGCGCCAATGTCCAAGCGACGCTCAGGCCCGTCAGGCCCATCACCGCCGCGAACAGGCCGACAGGCAGTGCTTCGACCTGCCGCCAGCCCCCCGGCGGCAATGCTTGGTCCGGGGCGCGATGGGCGGTCAGCGCGGCTTCTGAGGCCGGTGCGCCCGGCTCTCCCTGAACGACCTGCAGCATCGACGATTTCCTATCCCGAAGGCATCGGAGGTTACATCGTCTCAGACGAGACCGTAACGGCCCGCCGGCACGCGGTGGGAGAGATTGGGGCCGAGGCGGAACCGAGCCGCCTCAAGGGCCTGCCAGTCGCTGATGTCCGGCAGCGAGGGAATTGTGACGGCCTCGCCCGCATCGAGGCCGGCGAGCGCCGCCCCCACGAGGTCGCGAGCCTCCATGATCATCTCCGCAGGGATTTGTCTGATATCCGCGCCTGCCCGATCGAAAAACTCAGTGCGAGTGACGCCGGGCAGCACCGCCTGCAGACGCACGCCCTTGCCGCTGAGTTCGGCCGCAAGCCCCTGCGTCAGCGTGAGGACGAAGGCCTTGTTCGCGGCATAGGCGGCGTTGAAGCGCTCCGGGGCGAGGGCGACGACCGAGGCGACGTTGATGATCGTCCCGCCGCCACGGTCGGCGAAGGCTCTCGCCGCCGCGAAGGTCAGGGTCTGGAGCGCCCTGACATTGAGGTCGAGCATCCCGTCATAAAGGTCGGTTGGACTGTCGAGGGAGGGACCCAACGGCCCGAGCCCGGCACAGTTCACGAGAAGACTAAGGTCCGCGTCCGTGGCAACGCGGTCCCTAACCGACGTGAGCTCCGCTGGCCTTGTCAGGTCGGCCGGCAGGACCGTGACGGCCACGCCGGTCTCCCGCCCAATGCGGTCGGCCGCCGTTCGCAGCCGGGCCGCATCGCGCGCAACGAGGACGAGGTCGTGGCCTCGAGCGGCCAGTTGTTCGGCGTAAGCCCCGCCGATCCCCGACGACGCGCCCGTGACCAGCGCCGCCCCGGTGGCGGAGGGCCCCGGCAGCGTCGGCATGCGGGCCAGCCTAGCCTGGGGCGCATGACGGTGCGCCGGCTCGCCGCGGTCGACGCCCAGACCTTCTGGATGTCGGCCGCGATCCCCAGCGACCAGTTCCTGCTGTACGCGTTCGGCGGGCGCCCGGACAGCGTCGAGGGCGCGCTCGACGCGGTCCGCGACCGGGCGCGATCCTGCGCCGCCTTCTGCGTGCGGGTCGACGACACCGCGTACTGGACCTATCCGGTCTGGGCGCGGCGGGAGGTCACCGACGACCAGATCGTGGTGCGCGACGTCGAGCCGCCGACCTGGCACGGGTGCCTGAGCGCGGTCGCGGCGCTGACCGACCAGCAGCTCGACGCCCGCGACCTCACCTGGCGCCTGCACGTGTTTCCCGACGTCGACGAACTCCCCGGCGCCGGTTCGGGTTCGGTGGCGGTGCTGCAGATCTCCCATGCCCTCGCCGACGGCGTGCTGGCCTCGGCGCTGGCCGCGCACCTCTTAGGCCGTGCCGGTGCGGTGCCCGCGGTGACCGCAGGGCCGGCGCGCGCCGCCTCACTGCCGTGGCGCGCGCTCGTCGCGGCCCGGGCCCATC
>JAGTAM010000378.1 GCA_023422485.1 Pseudomonadota bacterium
GATATCGTATCCGGCACGATGCTCTAGGTTGTTGTGCCGCATCGGCTTTTTCCGAAAGCCGGCCCCCACCTTTCGGGCCGATGCTCTGAGAGGCGCTCTTACTCACCCTGAGCCGGCCAAGGCGGAAAGGGCATCCAGTCCGTGAAAGCGTCCGTCGCGTAGCCGTGGTCGCTTGAGGCGACCCGCCAGGGTTCGCTGTCCCCGAAACGGCTTGGATCCCAGCGAATGACGGCTCGACGATCCGGCTCGTGCCGGTTGATGGCGATGATCCAGCGGCCATCACGAGGCGCCCGATCCATGATCCGCCAGCTCCACATCGATCAATCCTCGGATCCTCAGACCTGGGGAGCCTTAACGCCGGATCAGGTCAGACGGTTCGGCGGCGGACATCCGCCTTTCGGGAGAACCGGCAGGGTCCGACGGCCAACCCATCCGGACCTTCGGCGGAAGCGGCCCCGCACGGGAACAGGCCGACCGGGCGACCCTACCGGAAATTCCGCGCCCGCACCGGCAGCGCCGACGCGCGCGGATCGGGCCGGACCTCCTGGCCGGTCTCGTCGCCGCGGCCGGTGCGCAGGGCGATGGCCTCCTCGTCCTCGCCGATCCGCCGCAGCAGGCCGGAGCGGTCGAACAGCTCCGCCGCCACGAGATGGACGACGTCGCCGACCCGCTGCACCCGGCCGCGGCAGGCCATCAGCCGGGCGCCGAGCACGACCCGGCGCTGCCGGTCGAACAGGTCGGGGCGGACGATCAGGTTGGCGATGCCGGTCTCGTCCTCCAGGGTCATGAACATCGTGCCCTTGGCCGAGCCCGGCCGCTGGCGCATCAGCACGATCCCGGCCACGACGATCTGCGCCCCGTCGCGCGCCCGGTCCAGGGCCGCGCAGGGCCGTGCGCCCAAGGCACCCAAGGTCTCGCGCAGGAAGGCGAGGGGATGCGCGCGCAGGCTGAGGCCCTTGGCGCAGTAATCGGCCACCACCTCGCCGCCCGCGCTCATCGCCGGCAGCGACACGGCGGGCTCGGCTCCTTCCGCCGGCTCGGCTGCCGTCGTCTCGGACAGGGCGGTGAAGAGGGGCAGGGGGTCGGGCCGCAGGGCCTTGGCCGCCCAGGCCGCCTCGCGCCGGTTGAGGCCGAGGGAGCGGAACGCGTCGGCCCGCACGAGGCAGGTGAGGGAGGCCGCCGGGAGGCCGCTCCGGTCGGCCAGTTCGGGCAGGGAGGCGAAGGGGCGCTCAGCCCGCGCCCTGGCAAGACGCCGTCCGTCCGCTTCGGGCAGGCCGCCGGCGAGGCGCAGCCCCAGGCGCACCGCGAAGAGTTTCCGGCCCTCGCCGAGCGATTCCAGGGTGCAGTCCCAGTCGGAAGAATTCACGTCGAGCGGGCGGATCTCGACGCCGTGGGCGCGGGCGTCGCGGACGATCTGGGCGGGCGCGTAGAACCCCATCGGCTGCGCGTTCAGCAGCGCGGCGCAAAAGACGTCCGGATGGTGGCACTTCATCCAGGAGGAGGCGTAGGCGAGGAGCGCGAAGGAGGCGGCGTGGCTCTCCGGGAAGCCGTAGGAGCCGAAACCTTCGAGCTGCTTGAAGGTGCGCTCGGCGAAGTCGCGAGCGTAACCGTTGGCGACCATGCCCTCGACGAGGCGGTCGTGGAAGCGGTGGACGCCGCCGGTGAACTTGAAGGTCGCCATCGAGCGGCGCAGCTCGTCCGCCTCGGTCGCCGAGAAGCCGGCGCCGACCATCGCCACCTGCATCGCCTGCTCCTGAAACAGCGGCACGCCCAGCGTCTTGCTGAGAACCGCCTCCAGTTCGGGCGTCGGGTAGGTCACCGCTTCAAGCTTCTCCCTGCGGCGCAGATAGGGGTGGACCATGTCGCCCTGGATCGGGCCGGGCCGCACGATCGCCACCTCGATCACGAGGTCGTAGAATCTTTTGGGGGCCATCCGCGGCAGCATCGCCATCTGCGCGCGGCTCTCGATCTGGAACACACCGAGCGTGTCGGCGCGCCGGATCATCGCGTAGGTCGGCCCGTCATCCGGCGGGATCGAGGCGAGGTCGTGCGGGTCGTGCTTGACCTGCGCCAAAAGATCGAAGGCGCGGCGCAGGCAGCCGAGCATGCCGAGCCCGAGCACGTCGACCTTCATGAACTTGAGGACGTCGATGTCGTCCTTGTCCCACTCGATGACCTGACGGTCGGCCATCGCCGCGGGCTCGACCGGCACCAGCTCGTCGAGCCGGTCGAGCGTGAGGACGAAGCCCCCGGGATGCTGCGAGAGGTGGCGCGGCGTGCCGATCAGTTCGCGGGCGATCTCCAGGGTCAGGCGCAGACGCCGGTCGTCGGGATTGAGGTTGAGTTCGCGCAATTCGCGCTCGCCGACGCCCTCGCTGCTCCAGGACCAGGTCATGCGGTTGAGGGCGCCGGTCACGTCCTCGGGCAGGCCCATCACCTTGCCGACCTCCCGCAAGGCGCCCCGCGAGCGGAAGCGGCTGACGATGGCGGTGAGCGCCGAGCGGTGGCGGCCGTAGGTCGCAAAGATCCACTGGATCACCTCCTCGCGGCGTTCGTGCTCGAAATCGACGTCGATGTCGGGCGGCTCGCGGCGCGCCTCGGAGACGAAGCGCTCGAACAGCAGGTTCTGCTGCGTCGGATCGATCGAGGTGATGCGCAGGCAGAAGCAGACCGCGGAATTGGCCGCCGAGCCGCGCCCCTGGCAGAGAATTTTTTGGTCGGTGGCGAAGCGGACGATCGATTCGACCGTGAGGAAGTAGGGCGCGTAGGCGAGACGCCCGATCAGGTCGAGTTCATGGCGCAGCTGGCGCGTCACCGCCTCCGGCACGCCGGCCGGATAGCGCGTCCCGGCGCCGGCCCAGGTGAGCGTTTCCAGGCGCTCCTGCGGCGAGAGCCCGTCCTCGCGGGCCTCCGTCGGATAGGTATAGGCGAGGTCGTCCAGCGAGAAGGTGCAGGCCTCAGCGATCTCGCCTGCCCGCGCCAGCGCCTCGGGAAAGCGGGCGAACAGGCGCGCGGTCTCTTCCGGGGCTTTGAGGAAGCGGTCGGCGTGGCGCTCCTTGGCAAAGCCCGCCCGGTCGATGGTGAGGCCGAGCCGGATGCAGGTCACCACGTCCTGCAGGCGGCGCCGTCCGGCGACGTGGTAGAGGATGTCGCCGGTGGCGACGGTCGGCACCCGCGCGGCCCGCGCCGCGGCGGCCAGGGCATCGAGCCGGACCGCGTCGTCGGGGCGGAAGCGGCGGGTCAGCGCGAGGGAGGCGCGGGCGCCGAATCTTCTTTTGAGTTGAGCGAGGTCCTCCGGAAGCGTCGGCTCCGGCCGGTCGGAGAGGAGGATCGCGAACAGACCTTCGTGCCATTCCTCCAGATCGGCCCATGTCAGGCGGCAGCGGCCCTTGCCGCCCCGCGCCTTGCCCAGGCTGAGCAGG
>JAGTAM010000380.1 GCA_023422485.1 Pseudomonadota bacterium
GTGGTGAAGACCGTGCGCGCCCGCACGGTCGCCGAGGGGCGCCGCTTCCGCCATCTCAACTACATCCGCAACCTCGACGCCCACATCGTCGACGAGCCGCCGGCTTTGCTCGGCGACGACACCGCCCCGAACCCGACCGAGGCCCTGCTCGCGGCTTTGGGCACCTGCGTCGCCGTCGGCCTCCAGGCCAACGCGATCGCCCGCGGCTGGACCGTGAAGGGCATCGAGGTCGAGTCGGAGGGCGACATCAACATCACGTCGGTCTGGGGCACCGGCGACCTCTCGGAGAAGCCGGTCGGGCTCACCGCCGTACGGCTCAAGGTGCATCTCGACATCGAGGGCGCGACGGCCACCGAACTCGACGAACTCGTGGCCCATGCCGGGCAATGGTCGCCGGTGCTCAACACGGTGAAGAACCCCGTCGCCGTCACCCTGGCGCGGGCCTGAGCCCGATGGCCGCCAGCGCCCGCATCGCGGAGTCCGCGCCGCCCGAGGTCGCCGGGATCGTGAGCGCGCGCTTGCGCCCGCGCCTCGCCGCGATCGACGCCGGGGAATACCCTGCTGACATCCTGCGGGCGCTCGGGGCGGCGGGCGCCTATGGGCACCACGCCGACGGTACGGCGGTGGGGCTGCTCGCCGCCATCGACGCGATGACGGAGGCGGGGCAAGCCTGCCTCTCGACCGCCTTCTGCATGTGGTGCCAGGACGCCCTGGTCTGGTATCTCGCCCGCGGCGAAGAGGACGGCCCGCGCCGCCATCTCGCGGCCCTGGCCTCGGGCGCGGCGCTCGGCGGCACCGGGCTGTCGAACCCGATGAAGGCGTTCTCCGGCATCGAGCCGCTGGCGCTGCAGGGCGAGCGCGCGGGCAGCGGCTACCGGGTGCGCGGGCGCCTGCCCTGGGTCTCGAATCTCGGCCCCGGCCACCGCTTCGCCGGCATCCTTGCCCTCCCCGATGGCCGGCGCGTCATGGGCGTGTTCGAGGCCGGCACGGACGCCGTCTCGATCGCCGCCAACGCCCGCTTCGTCGCGCTCGAAGGCACCGGCACCTACACGGTGATGATCCGCGACGCGCATCTGTCCGAGGCCGACGTGGTCACGCACGATGCCGCCGCCTTCGTGCCGCGCATCCGCAACGGCTTCGTGCTGCTCCAGACCGGCATGGGCCTGGGGCTCGCCCGCGGCGTCGCGGCGCTGATGCGCGCGGATGCCCGCGGCCGGACAAGCGCGGCGTCCCTGCCGCTCGGTCCGGAGGCGATCGAAGCGCGGGCGGACGCCCTTCGCGTGCGCGTCGCGGCGGCTGCCGAGGCGCAGGCCGCAACCGACCGCGCGACCTTCCTGGAGACGCTGCGCCTGCGCCTCGATGTGTCCTGGCTGGCCCTGGAGGCGGCGCAATCGGCCATGCTCCAGGCCGGGGCGCGGGGCTACCTCGAAGGCGCGGAGGCGTTCCGGCGGCTGCGCGAGGCGCAGTTCGTGGCGATCGTCACCCCCTCGGTGAAGCACATCACCACGGAACTCGCGCGAGGCGCCTGACACGACCTCCACCGCACGAACCGTCCGCTGCATGGGCCGCGCGCTCGACCGGCGCTGGTGCAGCGGGCGCTTCGCGAGAGAGCCAACGCTGGCGACTTAGAGCGCCTCGCAACACTCCCGATCACCGGCCGTTCTCGCTCTGAAGACGACAGCGCAGCGGGAGTTTTGTGAGAGACACTTACTCCGGAGCCAGGTCCGCGTCGGGCTCGCTCTCGACATCGACCGCCGTGGGCGCGGCAACGGGAGCGGGCGACCGGGCCGACGGGGCCGACGGCATCATCGCCGCGCCTGACGCCACGAGCCCGGCCAGCATCCGCAGGTCTGCCGGCTGGCGCGGATCGTCGGCCACGCGCTCGGCATCCACCTGGAGCCGAAGGTTGCAGGCTTTCGGCGCCAGCGCGCCGTCCGGTGTGCAGGCGTCGTGGCGGGCGCAGGCCGCGTCCAGCGCATCGACGGGTGCCGCCGGCCCGTTGTTGCCGGGCCCGCAATAATTGCCGTGCAGCAGCATCGGCGGACCGTCGACCGCGGCTGCGGTCTGCGTGAGTGCGGGCACCGCCAAGCCGGCGACCAGAAGCAGAGGAAGAATCGAACGGTTCATCGGAAAGCGTCTCTCCTGTCGTCGATCGTATCTGGGCGCGGGTGCCGTCCCGGCGCCGTCCGGCCGCGCTGCGCGCGTGGCGACCGGTCTGAGGAGGCGCGACGATCGAGCGTCGCGCTCGAGCCCTTAGCGCAGGCTCGCGGAGCGCCGCCCGGCCGAGGACGCGATCCCCTCGTCGAGGGCGGCCCGGCAACCGGGGCTGAGGCTCGTCCGCTGTGCCTTCATGCAGCTCACGATGCGGCCGCGGTCCGGAATCGATGTCAGGCACAGCCGCATGACGTCGTCGCGGCAGAGAGCGGCCTGCTCCTCCTCACCGGCCCGCACGCTGGCCGTGCCGGTGGCCGAGAAGGCGATCAGAGCCAGCACCGTGCGGGTTCCGATCCTCATCATCAAGGTCTCCTGTCTCCTGCCGGCCGGGCGACAGCTCCAGCCAAGGTCCGACGGTGAACGTCAGGAGATGTCGGCTCGTTCCTTGCGCCCCTGACCGCAACGGCGGGAAGCCGGTGCGCCATCCGCCGCGCCGGAACGGATGGCCTCCGGTTTCGATGCTGCGATGTCTGCACATATATAAGACAATATTAAAGGAGCGGATGGAATTCATGCTGAAACATCGCGCCGGAGGAGGGTTATATGGTGATATCATCATCAGGAGACCATCGATGCAGAAGTTTCGCATTGCGTGCTTTACTTCGCTTTTTCTGATCGGGGGGCTCGGAGCCGTGTCGGCAGGGGAGACGTCCGGCCCGACCGGTTCTCAGCAGCCGGCCGCGCCCTCCGGCACGTCGCGTGCCGGTACGGCGGGCGAGATGCGGAAGGGCGACGCGATGAAAGGTGGGGAGTTGGGCGGCGGCTCGGGGAATACCGGCGTGCCGGGAACGTCACCCGCTGCGGAGGGGAACCGGAACCAGGATTCGCGCACCACGAAGACACGCGACCGCTAAGGCGGCTCCCCCTCGGCCGGGACCGGACGGTTCCGGCCTCAGGCCGCGACCGGCACTTCGCGATGCAGATAGTTCGGCCGGAACTCGGCCATGTCCATGAGGCCTGGCAGGTCGCACAGCGTCAGGCGCCTGCCCTTGCGCTCGATCAGCCCCGCGCGCTTGAGTTCGCCCAGCGAGCGGTTCACGTGCACGCTGGTCATGCCGGTGGTGTCGGCAAGGTCGAGCTGCGTGATCGGCAGGTCGTAGCTGTCGCCGAAGGCCAATCCAACGGCCCGCATGCGGACTAGCAACTCGCAGAACAGGTGGGCGAGCCGCTCCACGGCGGAGCGCCGGCCGAGATTCATGATCCACTCCCGCAGGATCGCCTCATCGACGAGCGCGGCCGTGCGCAGGCACCGCTCCAGGGCGGGGCGCGAGCGCAGATCCCGAGCGGCCTCGGGCGCGACCCGGGCGACGCGACAGGTGGAGAGGGTGCCGACCGCGTGATCCATCCGGTTCAGGACGGAGCGTTCGAAGTCGCAGACATCCCCCGGAATGAGATAGGCCATGATCTGGCGTGCCCCGTTCTCCCGCAGCTTGTAGCGGCAGGCGAATCCCTCGGTGATCGCGAGCATGCCCTCCGGCCGGGCGCCCGCGGAGATCAGGTCGGCTCCGGCCGGGACCAGCCGCGTTCCCGACTCGAAGATGGCCAGGGCGGTGGCGTCCGCCTCTTCCAGCCGGCAGAATCCCTGCAGCTTGCGCAGGACGGGCCCGCCCGTCGCGGCGATGCCCCCCGGTACGACCTTCATCCGACCTGTCCCGCCTGAGTAGCCCGTTCCCCCGCCAAGCCGATCGCGTCGCGCGGCAAGGCCGGCCCGTTGGCCGGGCAATCCGCACCCGCCAGGGCATTCGCCGCGGAATTCGCCAAGGCGTCGGGCAGGTCCGGGCCGAGGATCGGGACGGCCTGGACGATCAGAACGAAATCCCTCCGGTTCGGCTGTGTCATGATCGCTCCCGAAACGTGAAATGCCTGAACCGCCGTGAGAACGGGCGGCGCAGCTTCCCACGGTGCCCTCGCCGGCTGTCCGCCGGACCCGCGTGGTCAAGGGGCGTGCGGCGAGGGGCCGGGAAGGTTGTAGGACACGTTAAACGTCGATCCAGCGGCATGTAAGCCGCTCCCTCCTGTGTGTGCGGTATCCGACATTGCAATATTTGCCATGGGACGCGTGTTGAGCAAGAGCCCCGGCAATCGAGGTCGAATCTCTAGTGAGGTGCCGCGGTTGGATACGGTCACCTTCGGGGCGATGCATCAATTGCGCCGGCGCGGCGGCTTTGGGGCCACCGCAAGGGGCATGCCCCTTGCCCGTGCCGTTCGGGGCGAGCCCCTACACCGTCTTCCGGCACTCCGCGGCGCAGGTCCGGCACGCCTCGCGGCAGGCGCGGCAGGCTGCGATGTCGGGGAACTTGGCGCATTCGGTCTCGCAGGCGGTGCAGATGTCGGCCACCGCCCGGGCCATGGCGCGGGTGTGGAGCGAGTTGACCGCCGCGAGCGTCTCCAGCGCCGCGCAGGCATGGACGAGATCGTAGGTCGCCTTCATGCAGGCGGCCATGCTCGTATCCTTCATCGCCAGCATGCCGAAGCAGTGGCCCAGGCAGTCGTTGCCGGTGGCGACGCAGCGGGCGCTCGCCTCCGTCAGCACCGCGAACGGTGCCGGATGGCCGGCATGGCCGCCGTGGTCGTCCCCATGAGCCTGCCCATGAGCCTGCCCATGAGCCTGTCCATGCGCTTCACCATGAGCGTGTCCCTGGTCGTGGTCGGCCGCCTGGGCACGAGCCGCAGCCAGCGAGGCCAAGCCTGCCGCCGCGCCCAAAGCCGTGATGAAGTTCCGACGTTCCATCCCGCTCATCCCCCGTTCGCAGATCCGGCCGCGCCCCCTCATCGGTCGTGGGCCGAGACGGCTATCCTACCGCTGCGCCGATGGCCGGCGAAACCGTTCTCCGAAAGATGTGATCGGCAGCCGGAAGAGACCCGGAAGAGACCCGGCCGAGCGCATCGCGCCCGGCGCCCTCGGTCCTCGTCTCGGCCATGCCCGAGCCTGCAGGTGACGGGCAGGGTCAGGGCTGCGCGATCCGACGGACGATCCGGGCGACGGTCGCGGGGTCGAGGTCGGGGTAGATCGGCAGGCACAGCACCCGGTCGGCGGCGAGCGCTGCGACGGGGAGATCCTCGCGCCGGGCGCTCGGCAGCGTCCGATACATCGGGTGATCGGAGATCAGGGGATGGAAGTAGCGCCGCGGATGGATGCCGTCGCACTTGAGCGCATCGTAGAGCCCGTCGCGGCCGATCGGGTAATCGGGGCCGACCAGGATCGGGAAATAGGCGTAGTTGACCGTCCCCTCCCCGACGCGCTCAAGGCAGCGGATACCGGCAATGCCGCGCAATCCCTCCCGATAGGCCTCGTCGATGGCCTGCCGGCGCGCCAGCACCGTGTCGATGTGCCGAAGCTGGACGAGGCCGAGCGCGGCATTCAGCTCGCTCATCTTGCCGTTCAGGCCCACGTCGATGACCGAAGTCTCGTCGTCGAAGCCGAAATTCTTGAGCTTGTCGATCCGGTCCTTCATCGCCGGATCGGCACAGACGATGGCGCCGCCCTCAAAAGTGTTGAACACCTTGGTGGCGTGGAAGCTCAGGACCGAGAGGTCGCCGTGGTTCAGCACGCTGCCGCCGCGATCCTGCACGCCGAAGGCGTGGGCGGCGTCGTAGATCACCTTGAGCCCGTGCCGGGCAGCGATCTCGGCGATGGCATCAACGTCGCAGGGCTGGCCGTAACAGTGGACCGGCAGGATCGCGCTGGTGCGAGGCGTGATCGCGGCCTCGATCCGGGCGGGATCGAGGTTGAGGGTCGTCGGATCGATGTCCACGAAGACGGGGGTCAGGCCGCTCCAGAGAAGGGCGTGCGAGGTCGCCACGAAGGAATAGGGCGTCGTGATCACCTCGCCGGTGAGATCGAGCGCCCGCAGGGCCATGATCAGGGCGGTGGTCGCGTTGTTGAACAGGGCAACCTGCTGCACGCCGAGATGATCGCCGAGGCGTGCCTCCAACTCTTGGTGGAACGGGCCGCCATTGGTCAGGATCCGGGTCTGCCAGATCTGCCGCAGCAGCGGTTCGAACTCCTCAAGCGGCGGCAGGAACGGCCGGGTGACGTAGACCGGCCCCGTCGCCATCTCCGCGTCCAGGGCCGACTCCGGCGATGTGTCCGAGGCGGCGTCGAGGACGCGGGCGAATTCCTGCTCCAGCCGGCGCAAGGTTTCCTGCACCGGCAGCGCGTGCGGATGAGCGGATCGCGGGGGGAGGTCCGCCTCGGGGGCGGGATCAAGCGGCGCTGTTTGCATCGGTCCGGCGCCTCTCAAGGGGGCGCGCGGCGTCCGCGGCATATCCGGCGAGCACCCCTCCGGCCGCGGATATTCTGCGATGTTAGGGCATGCCCGGCTATCCAACCCCGACCGGACGTTAGGAATTGTTTGACTAACGGATCGTTAACGCTGCCGTGGCGGCGCCGTCCAGCAGCCCATTCTGACCTCGCCACATGTCCGACTCCTCCAGTCGTCGCTGATCCTCTCCATCAGCCCGGTCCAAAGCCAGCTGGTCAGGTCATCTGGCCCACCGGCTACCCATGGCCGCTACCATGCAGTAGCCTCGCAACTGGCTTGGTCCAAAATACAGGTCAAGTCTGGGTTGGGTCGAGATACGACATGACCATCGGCAAGAGATCGAAATGGTCTGATTCTCATCGCGACTCGCCCGCTTCCATGCTGGAGTGGAGACACCGCTCGCGATGACAGCGCCCGCAATGCCCACCTCAGCGACTGAAGAAGGGCCGGTGGTCAAATTCCGCACGGGACAGCTTCGCGGTTCGCGCCAGCTTGGGGTCGTGTCGTTCAAGCGGGTGCCCTATGCCGCCAATCCTTTCACGGCACAGACTCGTTTCAGGGCGCCCCAGCCCGTCACGGCATGGACCGGAATTCGTGACGCGACCGAGTTTGGCCGCCCCCCTCCCCAACCGGGCCGTGACACACCGCCGACGTTGTGCGGCGGCCCTGACGACCTCACGCTCAATATCTGGACCCCCGATCGCGAGGCGAAGGGGCTACCGGTCATGGTCTGGCTTCCAGGTGGCGCTTTCATCCGCGCTGACGCGGGCGAAGCCGCCTATGACGGCACCCGCTTCGCGGCGGCCGGCATCGTGCTCGTGACGGTCAATTATCGAGTCGGGGTCGATGGGTTCATGGCAATCGAGGGCGCGCCGGCCAATCGCGGCATCCTCGACCAGATCGCGGCGCTCGAATGGGTGCGCGACAATATCGCGGCGTTCGGCGGCGATCCCGCGAATGTCACGCTGTCTGGCCAGTCGGCGGGCGCAGAAAGTGTCGCCATCCTGCTGGCGTCGCCTCGAACCGAAGGATTGTTGCAGCGCGCCATCCTGCAAAGCCCGCCGATGCAGGCGGTAACGACGCAGGACGCGACCCGATTGGCCACGGCGTTGGCACGGACGCTCGGGATCCGCCCGACCATCGCGGCTCTGTCCGGTGTGTCGTTTGAGGCGCTGACGAACGCAGCCGTCGCGCTCAACAGAACGATCAAGGATCGCGCGACTTGGGGCCGCCTGTCGCTCGGCGGAACCGCGTTCTTGCCAATCATTGACGACGCCCTGCTCGAAGTGTCGCCGCTCGGCATGCTGGCACGCTCGCCGAAGCCCGGCGTTCCGGTGATCGTCGGCAGCACCGATCAGGAGGCACGGCTCTACACCGTACCCAACGGAGACATCGACAGATTCAAGCAGGCAGAGATCGATCAATTGGTCGTCGATCTGCAGCTGCCCGCAGGGGCGATCGATCTATACCGGCAGAATGATGGGAACAGGACGATCGGAGATTTATATAGCGCGCTGCAATCCGATTATACGTTCCGCATTCCCGCCTTGCGCATCGCCGAGCAGCGCAGCCGCGCTGGCAGCGTTTGGCATTACAATTTCGCCTGGAAATCGCCCGCCTATGGCGGGCGTCTCGGCGCAGCGCATTTCGTGGACGTGCCGTTCTGCTTCGGGATGCTGGCATCAGATCAGGCAAGGATTTTCATCGGCGATGATCCCCCCGCCACGCTTGCCGATGCGATGCACAAGGCGTGGGTGGCATTCGCGCGCACAGGCGATCCGGGCTGGCCGGCATACGACTTGATCGAACGGGCGACCATGCGCTTCGATACGCGATCTGGCATCGTCAAGGATCCGGAGAAGGTGGCGCGTATCCTTTGGCATGATGTTTCGCTTTAATGATCGGGCTTCTTGTCAAGCCGGCGCTCCCGATCGAGTTGAGGAAATTCACACTACCGCGGCGATGTCATCTTGTTCTCACTTGGAGAATTTTCGACTGAACTCTCCCTTTGGCGTATCCAGAAATAACCGGTTTAGTGATGCCTGCAAGCAGACATTTGCGCTAGATTTCGTTGAAAAACTTGGAATCTGTACTTTGTGTATCGTTCAGGACTGAGCAGCGAGGATAATTTCCTCCAGACAAAGATGCAGCCCCGCTACGGTGGCGCTTGATGGACGATTCGATAGCAGGATGGTCTCCACCCGACATTGGTCGCGGTGCTGCTTCAGACCGTTCTCGGGTTCTCAATAAAATCGGCGAATAGTTGAGCGACCCGCATACGAATTCCTGACCCCAGACGGAATTTGTGCCGTGTTCCTCTGAGGGAACGCGATGAGGCATGCGGCAAAAGTTCCGGGGTCCTAGCATATCTGAATATTATGAGTACTCGTCTTTGGCCTTTCATCCATGTTGCAATGATCTTGCTAAGATGGATGAGAAAAGACGGCGACAGATGTCATATCGGCAGACTCCGTGCGCGCCGTTACCTCGTCTTCCTTGAACTCGCGAGTGCGCTTTGATCCAGCGCAAGGCACCTCAACAAGGAGCCTCACACACCGGAGACATACACAAGAGCGAAGCGACTTCAGCGATGATGAGGGTGGCCGAGGGGTCAATTGAGGTGGTGCGGCGGACACCCGCCGGGTGGATGCAACGCCTGCAGGGTTGGTTTGCCGTCCTGCCACTGTGCGGCGTCTGCACGGGCCTGTCGGCACAGGTGCTCGGTCATCCCGATGTCGCCGCCTGGGCGTGGGTGCTCGCGACCATCATCGTCCTCGCCGTCCTTGCCTTCCAAGTCGTGACCGGCCTGATGCGCGGCAATGTCGGGCTTGATCTGGTCGCCCTGCTCTCCATGGTGGGCGCGCTTGCGCTGTCGCAGCCGCTGGCCGGTGCTGTCGTCGCCTTGATGTATGCTGGCGGCCAATCGCTGGAAGCCTATGCCGCCGGCCGTGCCGAGCGGGCCATGACGGCGCTGGTCGCGCGCCAGCCGCGTACCGCCTTACGCGAGGTGGGCGGTGCCTTGCGTCAGGTGCCCCTCGCGGCGCTGGTCCCAGGTGATCGCATCCTGGTGCGCGTCGGTGACGTCCTGCCCGTGGACGGGCGGGTCGCCGCTGGCCGCGCCGTGCTCGATCGGTCGAGCCTCACCGGCGAGGCTTTGCCAGTCACCTCCGGTGCCAACGAGCCGGTGCTGAGCGGCACGGTGAACGTGGGCACGCCGTTCACCTTGCTCGCCGAGCGACCCGCGGCGGAGAGCACGTTTGCCGGCATCGTCCGGCTCGTCGAGGCGGCTCGGTCGCAGAAGGCGCCAATGGCGCGGGTGGCCGACCGCTACGGCCTCGTATTCCTCGCCGTCACGCTCCTGCTGGCCGGCGGCGCCTGGTCCGCCAGTGGAGATCCCCTTCGGGCGCTGGCCGTTCTGGTCATCGCAACGCCCTGCCCGCTGATCCTGGCGGTGCCCGTCGCACTCGTCTCCGGCCTCTCGCGCGCGGCTGGCATCGGCGTGCTCATCAAGGGCGGCGGGGCCCTTGAGATGTTGGCTAAGATCCGCGTGCTGGTTGTCGACAAGACCGGCACCCTGACCCACGGCAGCGCCCGGCTCGTCTCCGCCCGCCCCCTTGCCGCGTTCGACGAGGCCGAGCTCGTGCGGCTCGCGGCGTCGCTCGACCAAGCCTCGGGTCACCCGATCGCGCGAGCCCTCGTCGATGAGGCCCGGAGGCGCGCCCTCCCACTTGCGCAGCCCACGATGGTCACGGAGTCCCCTGGCGAGGGCGTGGTCGGCAGGGTCGAGGGACGGCAGGTTCTCGTGGGCGGACCGCGCCTGATGCGGAGGCAGGACGTCCGCTTCCCGCCGACGGATGATCCCCGGCACCCCAATGCCGCCGTGGCAACGGTGCTGGTTGCCATCGATGGCGTGGCCGCCGGAATCTTGGAATTCGCCGACCCGATACGGGCCGATGGCGGGAACGCACTCGCGGCGCTGCGCGCCTGCGGCATCCAGCGCGTGGTGCTCGCGACCGGGGATCGGCGCGACGTCGCGGAGGCGCTCGTCGCCGGCCTGCCCATCGACGCGATCGCCGCCGACCTCGATCCGTCGGACAAGACGGACACCGTGGCGGCCGAACGGCGGAACGGCCCCGTGATGATGGTGGGCGACGGGGTCAACGACG
>JAGTAM010000383.1 GCA_023422485.1 Pseudomonadota bacterium
TCCCGCACCGTCGGCAGCCAGGGTGCGTCCGCGGGGGCAGAGGCCGCCATGGCCTCGAGCCGCCGCACGGCACCGGCCACGTCGCCGGACTGCTCGTCGCCGCGGGCGAGATAGAACTGGGGCTTGGCGGCCTTGGGATCGGCGGCGAGCGCCCGGCCCAGCACCTTGCGCGCCTCCGGCGAGACCGTGCCATCGGCCGCCGCGACCAGGGCTTCGCCCCAATCGGACAGAGCCTGCGCATCCTCGCCCTTGAGGCGGGCGAGCGCCGCGTAGGCGCGGGCCGCGTCGTCGAAGCGTCCGAGCCGCATGTAGACCGGCCCGAGCACGCTCCAGCCGCGGGCATCGTCCGGGTGGTTGGCAAGCCGCGCCTCGATCTGGCCGATGGCGGTCATCAGATCCTGCGCGCCGGCCCGCGTCGCCTTGCGGTCGGCATCGGTCTGCGAGGGGAGGTTCGGCGAGCCGTAGAGGCCGTAGACGACGAGCGCGACGAGGGGGATCGTGGAGAGCGCGAAGGCGGAGGCCGCCCGGCGCTGGCGCAGATGCGGCTCGGCGATCGGCGCGGCGCCCGACGCCTCGGCCCGCTCCTCGCGGCTCGCCCGCAGCAGCCGGCGCGCCGCCTCTGCGCGCGCCGCCTCGGCCTCGGCCGGGGCGATCAGGCCGCGGCCGAGATCGCGCTCGATCTCGGCAAGCTGATCCTCGTAGAAGCCGGTCTCGGTAGCGAGCCCGTCGCGGACTTCCGCCTCGGGCGCGGCCCCCTGCCGGCGGCGGCGCGACATCGGCCAGAGCAGCGCGAACACGGCTGCGCCGGTCATGGCTGCCAGGATGAACCAGATCGCCGTCATCAGACCCAAAAAATTTTAAGCTCGGCCCCGTGTAGAGCCCGAGCGGGGCCCGCACGACATCGCTTCCGGGTGACACGTCGTCACGCGGGGGCGAAGCAGGGCCATAGCACAGGCGGGATGCGGCGTAACCTTCGCCGGGCCGCCACTCATCGTTGCCCCGCCCCGGCGGGCGCGTCGCCCGGAACCTCGATCACGGCACGCAGCCCCCCCAGTGCCGCCGCCTCCAGCCGGAAGCGGCCGCGATAGAGGGCGGCGAGATCGGCGACGATCGACAGGCCGAGGCCGGAGCCGGGCTTGGTCTCGTCGAGACGCCGGCCGCGCTTGAGCACCGCGGCGCGGTCCTCCTCCGGCAGACCGGGTCCGTCGTCCTCCACCGCCACCAGCAGGTGGGGATAATCGTGCTCGCCCGTCGGCGCGGCGGAAATCGAAACCCGCCCCGTCGCCCATTTCGAGGCGTTGTCGACGAGATTGCCGATCATCTCCTCGAAATCCTGCTTCTCGCCGCGGAAGCGCAGGCCCGGCGGCACGTGGACCTCGTAGGCGATGTCCTTGTCGCGGTAGATCTTTCCGAAGGTCCGGACCAAGCCGGCCAGCGCCGGCTCGACCTCGGTGGAGGTGCCAAGCGTGCCGGCGAGCGCCGCGGCGCGGGCGCGATCGAGGTGATAGTTCACCTGATCGCGCATCACCGCCGCCTGTTCGCGGATCTTCTCGGACAACTCGGGCGGGGCGTCGCTGCCGCCGGCCTCGTTGACGATGATCGAGAGCGGGGTCTTCAGCGCGTGGGCGAGGTTGCCGACCTGGGTGCGGGCGCGCTCCAGGATCTCGCGGTTGGTCTCGATCAGAAGGTTGATCTCGCCCGCCAGCGGGGCGATGTCGCGGGGATACTCGCCATCGATCCGGTCGGCCTCGCCGCGGCGGATCGAGCCGAGCGCCGTGCGCAGCTTGCGCAAGGGCGCCAGGCCGAAGCGGATCTGCAGGAGCGCGGTCGCCGCGAGCGAGAAGCCGAGCAGGCCGAAGGTCATGAACAGCGAGAAGCGGAAGCGCTCGACGTCGTTGACGATCTCGTCGGCGGGGCCTGCCACCCGCACGGTATAGCGGCCGTCCGCGCCGACATCGACGTCGCGCTCGACGATGCGCAGCGTCCGGTCGTCCTGGCCGCGGCCGTAGCCCTGGCGGATCTGGCCGATCGTGGCGGTGCCGGCCTGATCGGGCCCTTTGAGCGGCACGCCGACGAGCGAGCGCGAGGTGCGCAGGTCCCGCGGCTTGGCGTCGGCGCGCCCGACCTGCCAGTACCAGCCCGACAGCGGCAGGTCGAAGCGGGGATCGCCGAGCGAGAACGAGCGGGTCTCGGGCTCGCTGGGGGAGACGAGATCGGTGGCGAGGTTGTTGGCGAAGACGAGGAGGCGGCTGTCGAAGGCGCGCTCGGTGTTCTCGCGGTAGAGCGTGGTGAGGATGAAAGCCGCGATGACGAGGATCGCGGTGCTCGACAGGAACGACGAGACCGCGAGCCGCACCGCGATGGAGCGGCGGCGCAAGGGGAGCCAGGCGAGGCGGTCGGTCATGAATCCTGGCTCGAAACGCAGCTCGCATGCGGGGACGCGGGCATGTCCATCATGCGCGCCGGCTTTCTACACAGCGATGGAGCGAGACGCCCATGGCCCTGCATGTCCGCGATGCGGAAACGGACCGCCTCGTCCGCCTTCTGGCCGAACGGAAGGGCGTTCCGCTCACAGAGGCCATCAAGGTCGCCGTGCGCAACGAGTTGGAGCGAGAGGAGCAGCGACCCAGCCTGGGGGAGCGGCTGAAACCGCTGCACGAGCGCGTGGCCGCAAGGCCGTCCACCGGCCTTGCGTCCGACAAGGCGTTCTTCGATGGGCTGAGCGACGATTGATGTTCATCGACGCTTCCGCCCTCATCGGAATCATCACGGAGGAGCCGGAGGGACGCGCTCGGGCCGGGCGTCTCGAGACGGCAGAAGCAGCCATCACCTCGCCGGTCGCCGTCTACGAGGCAGCCCTCGGTGTCGACCGCAAGAAGCAGGGCGGACTCAGAGCGGCCCGAGCGGATGTCGACATGCTGCTCGACCTCGCGCGGATCGGTCTGGTTCCGATCACAACAGAGGATGCGGATCGAGCCCTCGATGTCTTCGAGCATCACGGAAAGGGAACGGGACATCCGGCCCGCCTCAACATGGGCGAATGCTTCGCCTACGCGGTCGCGCAGAATCATGGCGTGCCGCTTCTCTACAAGGGCGAGGATTTCGCGCTCACCGATCTCGGCGGCCAATGACGGCTCACCCTCGCCCGGGCGGCTGGTTCGGATCGATCAGGTAGCCCAGGCCCCGCACGGTCTGGATCAGATCGACGGCGAGCTTTTTTCTCAGCCGCCCGACAAACACCTCGATAGTGTTGGAATCCCGGTCGAAATCCTGGTCGTAGAGGTGCTCGGTCAGCTCGGCGCGGGAGACGACGCGGCCGGTATGATGCATCAGGTAGGAGAGCAGACGATATTCGTGGCTCGTCAGCTTGATCGGGGCGCCGTCGACGAAGACGCGGCCCGAGCGGGTGTCGAGGGTGACGGGACCGCATGAGATCTGACTGCTGGCGTGACCGGCCGCGCGTCGAAGAATCGCGCGCACGCGGGCCATCAGCTCCTCCATGTGGAAGGGCTTGGTGACGTAATCGTCGGCGCCCGCGTCGAAGCCGTCGACCTTGTCGGACCAGCGGTCGCGGGCGGTGAGGATGATGACGGGGGTCTTCACCCCGGCCCGGCGCCAGTTCTGGAGCACGGTGACGCCGTCGGCCTTGGGCAGGCCCATGTCGAGGATGATCGCGTCGTAGGGCTCGTTCTCGCCGAGATAGCCCCCCTCCTCGCCATCGAAGGCCTTGTCGGCGACGTATCCGGCCTCTTCCAGGGCGGCGACGACCTGACGGTTGATGTCACGGTCGTCCTCGACGACGAGCAAGCGCACGGTCGGTCACTCCTCAAGCAGATCGCCACCGGCGATGACGGCCCATCGCCCGCTTTTCCCGTTTGGGGCAGAATCAATCGGGGCGGCAGGTGCCGGC
>JAGTAM010000465.1 GCA_023422485.1 Pseudomonadota bacterium
GTCAGAGCGAGGTCGCGCCCCGGCAGAGGCAGGCGCTCGGCTCCCGTCAGGGCTCTCAGGCCGAGCACAACGACCGCCGCAGCGAGACCCAGCGTCTGCGCGACGGCGACGCCCTGCGGTCCGATCCACCGCGGCAGCAGGAGGAGACCGACACCGTTGACGGCCAAGCCGACCAGGGCGGCGGACACGACCGGGCTCGTCCGGCGCCGGATCTGAAAGACCGGATTGAGAGCGAAGTTCATGATCGAGAGGGAGAACAGACCCGGGATCAGCAGGTCGGTATAGTCCGCGAACGGCCCGCGGAACTCCTCCGGCACGACCAGCGCCTGAAGCGCCGGCGTCACCGCCCAGTAGCCGGCGGCGCAGGGCAGGAGCAGCGCCACCACGATGGCGATGTTGCGTGAGACCTGGGTCTCGGCGGCCTCGCGCCCGTGATGTTCCTCGGCCTGCACGGCGATCTGGAACAGGAGCAGGTCGAGCGCCGCGCCGAGCGTCGAGAAGGCCCGCGAGCCGAGATCGGCGGCGAGGGCGAAGTAACCCGCCTCGGCAAATCCCGCGGTCCCGGCGATGGCGGCCCGGTTGAGGAAGGGCATGATCTGGTAGACGGCGTTGGCCGCGATCAGGGGCAGGCCGTAGGTCGCGAACAGGCGCAGGGTCCTGCGCATCTGGCCCTTGGGCGAGGCGGGTGCGTGTCCGAGGAGCCCGTCACCGAGAATCCTGTCGCCCAGAATCTTGCGCATCGGCAGAACCGCGAGGAATTGGCTCGCGCCCCCCGCGATCAGCACCCAGACCGGTTGGGGAAACAGCCAGGCGGTGCCGGCCATCAGGATGAAGGCGAGACCATTCTTCCACACCACGAGCCGGAGATAGGCCCCGCCGATGAAGCGGGCGCGGGCGAGCGCCGCGTGATAGTCGAACAGTCCGATACCGATCGCCGCGACCATGGTGCCGGCGGTCATCACCAACCGGCCCTCGGGGGTCGGATCGACGGCGATCCCGAGTCCGGCGCAGAGGGCGGCGGCGGCGAACAGCGCCAGCGCGACGGCCCCGTAGGCCCGGTCGAGCCCCCGGCGGATCCACGGCTCGGTCTCGCGCACCCGCGCCGAGTAGAACCGCGTCGCCGAGAGCCGCAGCCACTCGAACAGAAGGGTGTTGAGCACCACCGCCCCGGCCGTCGCCAGGGCGAAACGGCCGAAATCCGCCGGTCCCAGCATCCGGGCGATGGCGATGCCGAGAACGAAGTTCAGTCCGGCATTGAGGATGAAGGCGGCGATGACGGCCATGGATCGATCGGTCGGGCCTCGGGCAGCCGCTCGTTTCGGAATACGCGGCGGCAGATTCGAGGCGAGAACCGAAGAAAGACTGAACAGGCCACCCGCCGCCCTCGCGATGGCAGAGCCCGACCGGCGAAGGCCCACCTGCCGTCCGGTCATCGGCGTCCGCGCCGGTTCGGCTCTCGTGCGAAGTCCGGATCCCCCTCCCGAAGGGATCGACCGGATTGGGTATGGGACGATTCCCGCGACGATCGAGCGCAAGCCGTCTCACAGCAAGCGGGCGACCTCGAAATGCATCCCGTCGAGGCGCGTGCGGAAGTGACCGCCCCAGAAGAAGCCGTGGGCGTTGGCGATCGCCACGAGTTCCCGGACCGATCCCTGCTTTCCGACGAGCGCCGGGATCTTGTCGCGCGGGTTGTAGGCCGCGTTGATGTCGAAGGCCGCGCCGAAGGCGTGACAGCTCAGGGAGGCCTTGGAACCGCGGATGAGGCGGGGGACGAAGCTGCCGTCGAAGGTCAGGATCCGGCCGAGCAGCCCGGCCCGCTCCCACTCGGCCCAGAGCGCCTGTAATTGCGGCGCCGCCTTCCTGTTGAAAGGAAAGGAGAACGGGCCCTTGCGGCCGGCGACGTCGCCCGCACTCACCTGGACGGACACGATCTCCCGCTTGTCCCAGCCGTCGGTGATCCGGATGTGCTCCCGATTGTCGGGCTGCGGATCGAGGACGTAGTCGAAGGCACCGAACAGGGCCTGACGGGCCACCGTATCCCTCAAGGGCAGGAAATCGGGCGCGGGGGGAAAGGTGGTGCCCGTCCCGATCAAGGCCGGTGCGGCCGGCCGCGCGAGCCCCCCCGCGCCGCCGAGGGCACCGGCGAAGCTCGGAGTGCCGCCGCCGCTCCAGCCGTCCTTGCCCGACACCTCCATGCAGTCGTTGAACCAGCCGACCCAGCGGTCGATGTGCTGGCCGGTTCCGGCCGGATAGCAGTGGATGCGCCAGCGGTTGCGGTCGCCGTCGTCCCGGCGCAGGGAGCCGGCATTGTAGGCCGCCGCCACGAGTGGCGGATCGAAATGGGTCTGCGTCCGCTGCTGCGCGATGTAAGCGGTTCCGGCGGCGATCGAGGTCGCGGGATCGAGAAGGTCGTCGGCCTTCAGCGTGCTCCGCCCGAGGGCGCCCCGCGCCGTCTTGACCAGGGTTTGCATCAGGCCGACGCTCTCGTCCTTGATCCTCGGTTCGGCCCGGCGGGCATTCGGATCGCCGGAGCTCTCGGCCGCGATCGTCGCGACGATCAGCTCGACCGGAACCCCGTAACTGCGCGCGCTGGAGGCACAGGCCTCGCCGTATTTCTGCCAGATCTTCCGCACCGTCACCGGTGGCCCGTAGGTGCCCTGGGGCGCCGCCCCGTCGACGCCGACCCCGCCCGGCGTCAGGCTCCACGTGACGCTGTCCGGGAACAGCCTGTGCGGCTTCCTCAGGCCGTCGAGCGCGCCGACGATCATGCTCGCATCCGCCGGCTTGGCGGGTTCGAGGGCAGGGGCGGGCGCCGGCTGCGGTTCGGTCGGCGACGGGACCGGCGCGGGCGCGGCAATTATGGTCGGCTCGCGGACCGCCACCCGTTCGATGCCCTCGCCGAGGTTGCGTACCGCCGCCGAAATGATGTCGCTCTTCTCCTTCGAACCCTGGCTGCTGCCGTAGTAGAAGGAGACGATCGTCGCCGCGATGCCGTTGATGAAGCCGACCGCCGCTCCGATCAGGCCGAAGGCCGCGGTGGTGAGCTGCGCCTTCTCCGGTGAGAAGGTGAAGTTGCCGAGCGCCACATAGAGCGCGCCGGCGATCATTAGGAACATGCCGACAATGGCGACGGTGACGATGGTGATCCCGGCGTTGAAGGTCCGCAGGGCCAGCCCGGTGGCCTGCTGAAAATCGCCGGCGCGCTGGCGGTCCTTGATCTCCAGTTCGGCGAAGCGGATGCCCGCATCCAGTTCGTACTGCCGCAGGCTGGCCTCGGCCTTCTTCAGATCGAGGACGAATTGCGGATTCTCGGCATTGTCCCGAACGATCTCCTTGACCTGGCCGGGGGAGAGCGTCGGCTTCGGCTGGGCGAGATTCCCCGCCGGCGCCTGACCCGGTGGGAGGTACTTGTCCAGGACATTCGAGACGACGGAGGCCGCGATGGTGCTGAAGGGCGGCGGCAATCCCAGGGCGGTCAGCAATGTCGGCGCTGCCGAACGCAGGATCGTCTTGACGAAGTCGGGTATTTCCACCGGCACACCCTCCGCTCACTTGCGCAGATGACCGCGAATCGAAAATCTTCGAAATCAACACCTCAATGTTTGACGATTCCGCTCCACTTGGCAAGACTTGATAAGAGGCCGCTCCGCCGAAGAACATTTTTTGATTGTCGGAGAACGACACGACAGGTCGGGTCGAGAGGGCATAAATAACTGGGGAAGATTATTCATTATATAATAACATGGTGCCTATTGATAGATAAAATTGCCTATGAAACGGCATTCTATTTCAGAAGGACTCCGTCCGACGATCCGACCGGGCTTCCCTACAGCCAGCCCCTCGCCTTGAAGTAGAGCAGCGGCGCGATCGCCGAGATCACGATCAGCGCGAGCCCGTAGGGATAGCCGTAGGCCCAGTCGAGCTCGGGCATGTGCTTGAAGTTCATGCCGTAGATCGAGGCGACCAGCGTCGGCGGGACGCCGACCACCGACACCACGGTAAGGATGCGGAAGGCGTTGTTCTGCTCGATGTTGATGAGCCCGAGCGTCGCGTCGAGCAGGAACTGGACCGTCTCGGAGAGCCGAGTTTCGAACTCGTCGATCGAGGCGATATCGCCTGCCAGCGTGTCGAAGCGGGGCAGGTCGTCCTCGCCCATCGCTTGGCTACACTCGCTCTTGGCGAAGGCGATGATGCGCCCGAGGCCGAGCAGGCTGGCGCGGACCTTTGACAGCGACTTGCCGTGGCGTCCGACCGAGCGGAGCAGGCGGCGCAAGGCGAGGTCGCGGCGCTTCGGGGCCGTGGTGTCGCCCTTCCGCGCGCCGGGCCGGGCGCCGGCGTCGAAATCGAAGATGCGGGTGGAGAGGCTGTCGAGATCGCCCGACATCTCCTCCAGAAGGTCGGCGAGATTGTCGACCAGCTCCTCGACCACGAGCAGGAACATCCGGGTGCTGGTGCTGCCGTCGCCGTCCCCGTCATCCACACGTTTGCGCACCGCCGCGAAGGCCCGCATCTCGTGGAAGCGCACGGTGACGAGGTGATCGGGGGTGAGCAGGAAGCCCAGCGGCTTCAGGCTGAAATCCGAGCGGTCGAAGGTCACCATCGGCGTCGAGAGCGAGAGGCCATCGCGGTTGCGCCGCAGGCGGCTCGACGATTCCACCTCGCTGAGGGCTGCGCGCGACGGGATGCGGATGCCGGTCTTCTCCTCGACCCGCTTCGCCTCTTCCGCGGTCGGGTCGTTCAAGTCGATCCAGAGCGCATGATCGGGCAGGCTCGCGCTGCCGTCCGCGCCACCGTGTTCGACGGCGCCCGTCGCTCCGTGCAGGCTCATCATCGGGAAGAATCGTCCGTGTCGTGCCGGAAGCAGGAGAAATTCGTGCAGAAACGCCGCAGGCGGGAAGAAGCTGCGCCTTGACTCGAAAACGGCCCGCGCCTATCTCGCGGCCGTCGTTAGCACTCAGCCGTTTCGAGTGCTAACAATCAGGTGGAGCGCGGTCGTCCCGGCCGCATGAAGACCAACCGCCATTTCGAAGCAAGAGGGCAGCTCATGAAGTTCCGTCCGCTGCACGACCGCGTCGTCGTCCGCCGTATCGAGAGCGAAGAGAAGACGAAGGGCGGCATCATCATCCCGGATACCGCCAAGGAGAAGCCGCAAGAGGGCGAGATCGTCGCCGTCGGCCCTGGCGCCCGTGACGAGCAGGGCCGCGTCAACGCCCTCGACGTGAAGGTCGGTGACCGCGTGCTGTTCGGCAAGTGGTCCGGCACCGAGGTCAAGATCGACGGCCAGGATCTCCTTATCATGAAGGAATCCGACATCATGGGCGTCGTCGCCGCCTAAGGCCACGCCCACTTCATCGCCCTTCGAGGCCGCTCTCGCTGGCTTCAGGGCTTTCCGACACTCTCATCTGAGGCAGGTACTCACATGGCAGCGAAAGACGTTCGTTTCTCCGCCGACGCTCGCGACAAGATGCTGCGCGGCGTCGACATCCTCGCGGATGCCGTCAAGGTCCCCCTCGGCCCGAAGGGCCGCAACGTCGTCATCGAGAAGAGCTTCGGCGCGCCCCGCATCACCAAGGACGGTGTGACGGTCGCCAAGGAGATCGAGCTCTCCGACCGCTTCGAGAACATGGGCGCCCAGATGGTGCGCGAAGTGGCCTCGAAGACCAACGACATCGCCGGTGACGGCACCACCACCGCGACCGTGCTGGCCCAGGCCATCGTCCGCGAGGGCGCCAAGTACGTCGCCGCCGGCATCAACCCGATGGACCTGAAGCGCGGCATCGACCTCGCGACCCAGGCCGCCGTGAAGGACATCACGGCGCGGGCCAAGAAGGTCGCTTCCTCCGAGGAAGTTGCTCAGGTCGGCACGATCTCCGCCAACGGCGACAAGGAGATCGGCGAGATGATCGCCCATGCCATGCAGAAGGTGGGCAACGAGGGCGTCATCACCGTCGAGGAGGCCAAGACCGCCGAGACCGAGCTCGACGTCGTCGAGGGCATGCAGTTCGACCGCGGCTACCTCTCTCCGTACTTCGTCACGAACGCGGAGAAGATGGTCGCCGAGCTCGAGGACCCCTACATCCTCATCCACGAGAAGAAGCTCTCCTCGCTCCAGCCGATGCTGCCGGTACTCGAGGCCGTGGTGCAGACCGGCAAGCCGCTCGTCATCATCGCCGAGGACATCGAGGGCGAGGCGCTCGCCACGCTCGTCGTGAACAAGCTGCGCGGCGGCCTGAAGGTCGCGGCGGTGAAGGCTC
>JAGTAM010000475.1 GCA_023422485.1 Pseudomonadota bacterium
ACCCGCACCCGCATGCTCAACCCGAAATGGTACGAGGGCCTGCTCGGCCACGGCTACGAGGGCGTGCGCCAGATCGAGGCGACGCTGACCAACACCGTCGGCTGGTCCGCCACCGCCGGCGCGGTGCAGCCCTGGATCTACGAGCGCATCACCGAGACCTTCGTGCTCGACGACGCGATGCGCGACCGCATGGCGACGCTCAACCCCACGGCCTGCGCCAAGGTCGCGAGCCGCCTAATCGAGGCTCACCGCCGCGGCTTCTGGACTCCCGACCCGGCGATGCGCGACGCGCTCGACCGCGCCGAGGAGGAACTGGAGGACCGGCTGGAGGGCGTGACACCCGGAATCACCGCAGGAGTCGCGGCATGAACATCGCCATCCGCAATCCGGTCCCGATCCGCCGCGAGGAAGGCAGCCTGCAGGTGTCGCTCGACCCCGCCGACCGGATCGAGACGGCCAAGGTCTTCGCGGTCTACGGCAAGGGCGGCATCGGCAAGTCGACGACCTCCTCCAACCTGTCGGTGGCCTTCTCGAAGCTCGGCAAGCGCGTGCTTCAGATCGGCTGCGACCCGAAGCACGACTCGACCTTCACCCTGACCAAGCGCCTCGCGCCGACCGTGATCGACGCGCTCGAATCGGTGAACTTCCACTCCGAGGAGTTGCGGCCGGAAGACTTCGTGGTCGAGGGCTATAACGGCGTGAAATGCGTCGAGGCCGGCGGCCCGCCCGCCGGCACCGGCTGCGGCGGCTACGTCGTCGGGCAGACGGTGAAGCTCCTCAAGGAGCATCACCTTCTGGAAGATACCGATGTCGTGGTGTTCGACGTCCTCGGCGACGTGGTCTGCGGCGGCTTCGCCTCGCCGCTCCAGCACGCCGACCGGGCACTGATTGTCACCGCCAACGACTTCGACTCGATCTTCGCGATGAACCGGATCGTCGCGGCGATCCACTCCAAGTCGAAGAACTACGGCGTGCGCCTCGGCGGCGTGATCGCCAACCGCTCGGCCAAGACCGACGAGATCGACCGCTTCAACGCGGCGGTGGGCCTGCGCCGTCTCGCGCATTTTCCCGACCTCGACGTGGTGCGGCGCTCGCGCCTGAAGAAATCGACTTTGTTCGAGATGGACCCGTCACCGGAGCTGAAGGCCGTCACCGACGAGTACATGCGGCTCGCCGAGACGCTCTGGGCCGGTGCCGACCCCTGCGAGGCCGCGCCGATGAAGGACCGCGACCTGTTCGAATTTCTCGGGTTCGACTGATGAGCACGCCCTATCTCACCCGCCGCTCCCAGTTGGAGACCTACTTCGACCGCACCGCGGTCGAGGCGTGGTCGCGCCTCACCTCCGACGCGCCGGTCTCGAAGATCCGCGCCACGGTGCGGGCCGGGCGTGACACCATGCGCGCCAATCTGCTCGGCTGGCTCCCCGCGGATCTGACTGGCCTGCGCCTGCTCGATGCCGGCTGCGGCACCGGGGCGCTCGCGGTCGAGGCCGCGCGCCGAGGGGCCGAAGTGACCGCGATCGACGTTTCGCCGACCTTGATCGGGCTCGCCCGCGAGCGTCTGCCGGCGATCCCTGGGCCCGGCTCGGTCACGTTCCAGGTCGGCGACATGCTGGACCCCTGGCTCGGCCGCTTCGACCACGTCGTCGCGATGGATTCGCTGATCCATTATCAGGCGCCGGACATCGTTCGGGCGCTCGCCGAACTCTCCCTGCGCACCGACGGCAGCCTGCTGTTCACGGTCGCCCCGCGGACCGTGCTGCTCACGCTGATGCACGCGGCCGGCAAGTTTTTTCCGAAGGCCGACCGCGCGCCCGCCATCGTGCCGATCACCGAGAGCGGCCTGCGGCGGCGCATCGCCGGGGAGCGGGCGCTGGCGCGTTTCGCCGTCCAGCGGACGCACCGGGTGAACAGCGGGTTCTACCTCTCGAACGCGATCGAGTTGCGCAAGACGGCGTCGCCCACGACCGAGAGCGGGGCCGCTCGATGAAGTCCGGCCTCGCCATCACCCAGGCGCTGCTCCGCCTCGGCCCGGCGATCTTGCCCTTCGCCGACGCGGCAACGAAGGAGCTGCCGCTCGGGCGGCTGATGCGGCTGGCGCTGTTTCAGGTCACGGTCGGCATGGCCGCCGTGCTGCTGATCGGCACGCTCAACCGGGTGATGATCGTCGAGCTTGCGGTGCCGGCCTGGATCGTCGCGGTGATGCTGTCGCTGCCGCTGCTGTTCGCCCCCCTGCGGGCGCTGGTCGGCTTCCGCTCGGACACGCACCGCTCCGTGCTCGGTTGGCGGCGGGTGCCCTACATCTGGTTCGGCACGCTGCTGCAATTCGGCGGGCTGGCGATCATGCCGTTCGCCCTGCTGATTCTGTCGGGCGACACCACCGGCCCGCTCTGGGTCGGCCATGTCGCGGCGGCGCTCGCCTTCCTGCTCGTCGGCGCGGGGCTCCACACAACTCAGACCGTCGGGCTGGCACTGGCCACCGACCTCGCCCCTGCGCATGCCCGCCCGAAGGTGGTGGCACTCCTCTGCGCCATGCTGCTCGCCGGCATGATGGGCAGCGCCGTGCTGTTCGGGCTGGCGCTGGCGAACTTCTCGGCGGTCCGCCTGATTCAGGTGATCCAGGGCGCGGCGCTGATCACGATCGTGCTCAACGGCGTCGCCCTGTGGAAGCAGGAGCCGCGCGATCCGCACCGCACCGACCGGGCATTGCCGCGGCCGAGCTTCGCCCAATCCTGGCGCGGCTATGCCGGGGACGGCACCGCACGGCGGCGGCTCGCGGCGATCGCGCTCGGCACCGCGGCGTTCTCGATGCAGGACATCCTGCTCGAACCCTATGGCGGGCAGATCCTCGGACTCACCGTGGCGCAGACCACGGCGCTCACCGCGATGCTCGCGGCCGGTGGCGGGCTCGGGCTGATCGCGGCGGCGCGCTGGCTCAATCGCGGCGGCGATCCCTACCGGGTGGCGGCAACGGGCGCGATGATCGGAATCGCTGCCTTCTCGGCGGTGATCTTCGCCGCACCCCTCGCCTCGGCCCGGCTGTTCGCCGCCGGCGTCACCTTGATCGGCTTCGGCGGCGGGCTGTTCGCCCACGGCACGCTCACGGCCTCCATGTCGAAGGCCGGGCCTGAGGATACCGGCCTTGCTCTCGGCGCCTGGGGCGCGGCGCAGGCCACCGCCGCCGGCCTCGCCATCGCCGCGAGCGGCATCCTGCGCGATCTCGGCGCCGCCGTGGCGCAGTCGGGGGCCCTCGGCGAGGGCATGAACGAGCCGGCCATCGGCTACCTCATCGTCTACCACGTCGAGATCGCGCTGCTGTTCGCGACACTGGTCGCCCTCGGCCCGCTCGTGCGCGCGGATGCGAACGGCTCCAGCCGTCCCGACGAGCGGCGCGCCGGTTCGTTCGACCCCCTCGTCAACCGTCCCACCTGATCGGAGGCCTGCCATGCCCAGAGGCGAGATCACCGGTTACATCGACGTCGCTCAGGTCACGCTCTACGCGTTCTGGATCTTCTTTGCGGGCCTCGTCTTCTACCTGCGCCGCGAGGATCGGCGCGAGGGCTATCCGCTCGAGAACGAGGCCGCCAGCCGCCTGAAGAGCCCCGACCCGATTCTGATCCCGACGCCGAAGGCGTTCCACCTGTCGAGCGGCCACACGATGTACGCGCCGCAGACCAACGTCGCCTATGACGCGAACGTGCCGAGCGCCCGCCGCGAGGTCTTCCCCGGAGCACCCTACTTCCGGACCGACACCTCGCTGCAGGCCGGCGTCGGCCCCGGCTCCTGGGTGCCGCGCCACGACGAGCACGACCGGACCTGGGACGCGCAGTACCGCATCGTCCCCTTGCGCGTCGCCGAAGCCTTCGTTGTCCACGAGGACGGACCGAACCCGATCGGCATGCCGGTCTTCGGCGCCGACCGACAGGTCGCCGGCACCGTCGTCGATCTGTGGGTCGATCGCGGTGAATCCTTCGTGCGCTACTACGAGGTGGAACTCGGTGCGGGCGGGCGCCGGGTGCTGATGCCGGTGACCTTCTGCACCACCGGCCGCTTCTCCCGCACGGTGAAGACCGAGGCGCTGCTGGCGGCGCAGTTCGCCGACATCCCCGGCATCAAGGATCCGGACTCCGTCACCCTGCTCGAGGAGGAACGGATCATGGCGTATTTCGGTGCAGGCACCCTCTACGCCTCGCCCGCCCGCCAAGAACCCATTCTCTGAGGGCCGATCCTATGAGCGAGTCGGATTTTCTGCCCGAAGGGACGCTGCGCGGCCTCCCCGGTCCGTTACCGCCGGGGGAGCGCATCCTTTGGCGCGGCGCCCCGACGCTATCCGGCGTGCTGCTGCGCGCCTTCCACGCCGGGCTCGTCATGGTGTGGTTTGCCGGCACCGCCACGGTGCTGTCCGTCGGCGCCGCCGCGACCGCGGGGCCGGCGCGTGCGCTCACCGTGGCCGGCACGACGCTGCTGATCGGTCTAGCGGCTCTGGGTCTGCTGACCTTCCTCGCTTGGCTCGTCCACCGCACCACGGTCTACACGCTCACCGATCGACGCATGGTGCTGCATGTCGGCATCGCCCTGCCGATCACCCTCAATCTACCGCTGACCCAGATCGAGTCGGCGGATCTGCGGCTGTTCTCGGATGGCAGCGGCGACATCCCCCTGCAATTGCCGCCCGGCGAGCGGGTCGCCTACCTCCATCTGTGGCCGCATGCCCGCCCCTGGCGTGTGACTCGCCCAGAGCCGATGCTGCGCTCGGTGCCCGATGCCCGGAGCGTGGCGG
>JAGTAM010000550.1 GCA_023422485.1 Pseudomonadota bacterium
GGCGAAGGGGAGGAAGGTCTCGCCGTCCGCCGTCAAGGCGACGGCGCGGGTGGTGCGGTGCAGGAGACGCACGCCGAGCTCCGCTTCCAAGGCGGCGAGGCGGCGACTGACCGCCATCGGCGATTGCCCCGACAGGCGCCCGGCGGCCGACAGGCTGCCGGTCGAGACGATCGAGCAGAACAGGGCGACGTCGGCGAGATCCATCGGCATATCATGCGGCGATAAGATCCTTATCGTCCAGCCGCGCTACCGCGCCTCGGTGCCTGCCGCTACCTCGGACCATACGATCGCGGCAGACAGGGCGCCCGCTGCGCAACCGGTCCTCCGGATCGACAGGCGCGCGCCCGAGCGGAGGCCGACATGAGCACGCGTCCCGACGACTTCTTCACGCCCACCGATATAAACGGCGTCACGCTCCGCAACCGCTTCGCGCTCGCGCCGATGACCCGCGTGAGCGCAACCGAGGCTGGGACCGCGACGGCGGAAATGGCGCGCTACTACGAGCGCTTCGCCCGCGGCGGCTTCGGCCTGCTGATCACCGAGGGCATCTACACCGACCGGGCCTTCGCCCAGGGGTACCGCCACCAGCCCGGCCTCACCGACGCGGCGCAGGCTCTCGCGTGGCGCCCGGTGGTCGAGGCCGCCCACCGCCACGGCGCCCGCATCGTCGCGCAGCTGATGCATGCCGGGGCGATCAGCCAGGGCAACCGCTTCCGCGACGGCACCGTCGGCCCCTCGGCGGTCAGGCCCCAGGGCCGGCAGATGGCGTTCTATTACGGCCAAGGCTCCTATCCGATGCCGCGCGCCATGACGGAGGAGGAGATCGCCGACGCCGTCCAGGGCTTCGCCGACGCGGCCGGCCGGGCCGTCGGCGAGGCCGGCTTCGACGGCATCGAGATCCACGGCGCGAACGGCTACCTTATCGACCAGTTCCTGACGGAGGGCACCAACCGGCGCACCGACCGCTGGGGCGGAGGGACCTCCCGGCGCACCGCCTTCCTCGTCGCGGTGCTCCGGGCCGTGCGGGAGAGAGTCGGCGGACGGGTGCCGGTCGGCGTCCGGATCTCGCAGGGCAAGGTCAACGATTTCGGCCACAAGTGGGCCGGGGGCGAGCGGGACGCCGAGGCCATCTTCGGCGCTCTCGCGGAGGCCGGCGCGGACTATGTCCACGTCACGGAGCACGAGGCCTGGACACCCGCCTTCGAGGGCGGCCGTGACAGCCTCGTCGCCCTCGCGCGGCGGTTCGCGCCCGGCATCCGCCGGATCGCCAACGGCAGCCTCCACGATCCGGCCCGGGCGCAGGCGGTCCTGGAGGCCGGGGCCGACCTCGTGGCCCTCGGCAAGGGCGCGCTCGCCAACCCGGATTTCCCTGAACGCATCCGGGCTGCGCGGGCGATGGCGGCGTTCGATCCCAACCTCCTCGGGCCGATCGCCGACATCAAGCCGAGCGAGCTGGCCGCCTGACTGCCATTCGGAATTCACGCGAGACGGAGCATGACGATGCTGGAACAAGTGGTCACCGAGCCCGACAATTACGCGCCCTTCCTGCTCTCGCAGGGCATCCGCTACGGCAACCTGCTCTTCATCTCCGGCCAGGCGGGCGCGGATGACGGCGGCCGGATCGTCGAGGGCGGCTTCCGCGCGCAGGGCGAGCAGGCCTTCGCTAACCTGCGCCGCGCCCTGGAGGCCGGCGGGTCGAGCCTGGGGAACGTGATCAAGGTGACGATCTTCGTCACCGACATGGGCCACTTCGCGGACGTGGTCGAACTGCGCCGCCGGTTCTTCACGGCCCCCTACCCCGCCGACACGATCGCGGAGGTGAAGGCGCTCTACGATCCCGCCGCGATGATCGAGATCGAAGCGATCGCGGCCGTGCGCGACGCGTGAGACCGTTTCCGGTCGATCGCTTCGGGTTTAGCCCAACTCCGTCATCGCGAGCGTCAGCGAAGCGATCCAGGGCGCGACCACTCCGGAAACGGCGCGCCCTGGATTGCCACGGCTTCGCCTCGCAAGGACGGAGAAGGCACCGAAGCGATCCACCGGATGGCGTGTAACGCGCCGGACGGGGCACTGCATCCCGATCGGCCGGCTCCTCGGCCCTGCCGCAAAAGAAAATGGCCGGGCGAACCCGGCCATCCTCCGTCGAATTGCAAAAAACTTACTTCCCGCCCATCGCGTCGGCCTTCTGGATCAGCGCCTCGGCCATGCGGATCGAGGCGATGTCGATGAGGCGGCCGTCGAGGGCCACCGCGCCGCGGCCGGCCTTGGCGGCTTCTTCCATGGCCTGGAGGATGCGGCGGGCCTTCTCGACCTCCTTCTCGGAGGGCGTGAATACGTCGTTGGCGAGTTCGATCTGCGAGGGGTGGATCGCCCACTTGCCCTCGTAGCCGGCGGCGGCGCAGCGGCGGGCGGCCGAGATGTAGCCGTCCTGGTCCGAGAAATCGCCGAACGGGCCGTCGATCGGGCGCAGGCCGTAGGCGCGGCAGGCCACCAGCATGCGCTGCTGGGCGAACAGCCACGGGTCCTGCCAGTGCGTCTGGCGGTTGCCGGCCTCGTCCTTGTCGGTCAGCACCGAGTAGTCCTCGTTGACGCCGCCGATCACGGTGGAGCGGGTGCGGCAGGAGGCGGCGTAGTCGGCCACGCCGAAGGACATCGCCTCCAAACGCTTGGACGACTGGGCGATCGCCTCGACGTTGGCCATGCCGAGCGCCGTCTCGATCAGCACCTCGAAGCCGAGCTTCTTCTCGCGCTTCTTAGCCTGCTCGATCTGGGTGACAAGGACGTCGATGGCATAGACGTCCTGCGGCACGCCGACCTTGGGGATCAGGATCATGTCGAGGCGCGGGCAGGCCTCCACGATGTCCACCACGTCCCGGTACATGTAGTGGGTGTCGAGACCGTTGATGCGGATCATCATGGTCTTGTTGCCCCAATCCAGGTCGTTGAGCGCCTGGATGATGTTGGTGCGCGCCTTCTCCTTGTCGTCGGGCGCGACCGCGTCCTCGAGGTCGAGGAAGATCACGTCCGCGTTCGAGGCGGCCGACTTCTCCATGAAGGTCGGGTTCGAGCCGGGAACCGCGAGTTCCGAGCGGTGCAGGCGGGGCGTCGCCTGTTGAATCAGGGTGAAGCTCATCGTGGTTCCTCCGTTCTCCGAGACCGTCGTGTCAGGGGCGCGGTCACTCGCTCACTCGCGTGCCGCGCTTCTATCTCGCGCGCTCGGGCCGGCCGTCCAGCCTGACCCAAGACACGTCGCCGAGATTGTATGCATTATCCAGTCGCGCCGAAGCCGACGGCGATGCAGTTGATGGACAGCAGCAGAGCCGACTTCACCGCCTCGCGCTTGTCCTCGTCGGACTCGCTGCGGAAGCGGCGCAGCAGCTCGACCTGCTCGCGGCTGACTTGGTTGATGGTCGGCAGGCGCCCCTGGAGACGCTCGCGGAATTGCGGGA
>JAGTAM010000549.1 GCA_023422485.1 Pseudomonadota bacterium
GAACGACATTCCGCTCGATTTCGGCACGCTGGAAAAATACGGCTGCTTCATCGGCTCGGCGGCGGTCGTGGTCCTGTCCGCCCGGGACGACGTGCGCGGTGCGGCGTTGAACCTGATGAAGTTATTCGAGGACGAGTCCTGCGGGCAGTGCACGCCCTGCCGCTCGGGCACGCAGAAAGCCCGCATGCTGATGGAGAACGGCGTCTGGGACACCGATCTCCTCGGCGAGCTGGCGCAATGCATGCGCGACGCCTCGATCTGCGGTCTCGGCCAGGCGGCCTCGAACCCCGTCAGCTCCGTGATCAAGTACTTCCCCGACCTCTTCCCGGAGCCGCGGGCCGTGGCGGCCGAGTAGGCCGACGCCCGACGATGACTCCTTACAAGATGCCAGAGCCTGGAGCGGATGCATGAGCAACGGCCCCGAACAGCACGGCAACAAGGTCGAGCAGCCCGAGATCCGTGCCAATGGCCGGCAGGATGCCGGCGGCCCGGCCAATGGCGCGCAACCGAGTGCCGGCGGCGCCTACTCGCAGGGCGCCAAGTCCGGCGGTCAGGCCGCGCCGGAGCCCTCGGGCCTGTTCGGCATCAAGGATCGCCCGACCGCGCCTGCGACCATCACCTTCGAGTTCGACGGCCAGCAGGTCGAGGCGCAACCCGGTGAGACGATCTGGGCGGTCGCCAAGCGGCTCGGCACCCACATCCCGCATCTCTGCCACAAGCCCGAGCCCGGTTACCGCCCGGACGGCAATTGCCGCGCCTGCATGGTCGAGATCGAGGGCGAGCGCGTGCTCGCCGCCTCGTGCAAGCGCACGCCCGCCGTCGGCATGAAGGTGAAGTCCGCCACCGAGCGCGCCACCAAGGCCCGCGCCATGGTGCTCGAACTGCTCGTGGCCGACCAGCCCGAGCGCGCGACCTCGCACGACCCGTCGTCGCATTTCTGGGTGCAGGCCGACTATCTCGACGTCTCCGAGAGCCGCTTCCCGGCCTCCGAGCGCTGGACCAGCGACGTCAGCCATCCAGCGATGAGCGTCAACCTCGACGCCTGTATCCAGTGCAATCTCTGCGTCCGCGCTTGTCGCGAGGTTCAGGTCAACGACGTGATCGGCATGGCCTACCGCTCGGCGGACGCCAAGGTCGTGTTCGACTTCGACGATCCGATGGGCGCCTCGACCTGCGTCGCCTGCGGCGAGTGCGTCCAGGCCTGCCCGACCGGCGCGCTGATGCCGTCCGCCTATCTCGACGAGAACCAGACCCGCACCGTCTATCCCGACCGCGAGGTCAAGTCGCTCTGCCCCTATTGCGGCGTCGGCTGCCAGGTCTCCTACAAGGTCAAGGACGAGCGGATCGTCTACGCCGAGGGCGTGAACGGGCCCGCTAATCAAAACCGGCTCTGCGTAAAAGGCCGCTTCGGCTTCGACTACGTCCACCACCCCCACCGCCTGACGGTGCCGCTGATCCGCCTGGAGAACGTGGCCAAGGACGCCAACGATCAGGTCGATCCGGCCAACCCCTGGACCCACTTCCGCGAGGCGACCTGGGAGGAGGCGCTCGACCGCGCCGCCGGCGGTCTCAAGCGGATCCGCGACACCGACGGGCGCAAGGCGCTAGCCGGCTTCGGCTCGGCCAAGGGCTCGAACGAGGAGGCCTACCTCTTCCAAAAGCTCGTGCGCCTCGGCTTCGGCACCAACAACGTCGACCACTGCACGCGCCTGTGCCACGCCTCGTCGGTGGCCGCTCTCATGGAGGGCCTGAATTCGGGTGCCGTCACCGCCCCGTTCTCGGCGGCGCTCGACGCCGAGGTGATCGTCGTGATCGGTGCCAACCCGACCGTGAACCACCCGGTCGCCGCGACTTTCCTCAAGAACGCGGTGAAGCAGCGCGGCGCCAAGCTGATCATCATGGACCCGCGGCGCCAGTCGCTGTCGCGCCACGCCTACAAGCACCTCGCGTTCCGCAACGGCACCGACGTGGCGATGCTCAACGCGATGCTCAACGTCATCGTCGAGGAAGGGCTCTACGACGAGCAGTACATCGCCGGCTACACCGAGAACTTCGAGGCGCTTAAAGAGAAGATCGTCGATTTCACGCCGGAGAAGATGGCACCGATCTGCGGCATCGACGCCGAGACCCTGCGCGAGGTCGCGCGGCTCTACGCCCGGGCCAAGTCCTCGATCATCTTCTGGGGCATGGGCGTCAGTCAGCACGTCCACGGCACCGACAACTCGCGCTGCCTGATCGCGCTCGCCCTGATCACCGGCCAGATCGGCCGTCCGGGCACGGGCCTGCACCCCCTGCGCGGCCAGAACAACGTCCAGGGCGCCTCCGACGCCGGCCTGATCCCGATGGTCTATCCGGACTATCAGTCGGTCGAAAAGGACGCGGTGCGCGAGTTGTTCGAGGAGTTCTGGGGGCAGAAGCTCGATCCGCAGAAGGGCCTGACCGTCGTCGAGATCATGCGCGCGATCCACGCGGGCGAGATCAAGGGCATGTTCGTCGAGGGTGAGAACCCGGCGATGTCCGATCCCGACCTCAACCACGCCCGGCACGCGCTGGCGATGCTCGACCACCTCGTGGTGCAGGACCTGTTCCTGACCGAGACCGCCTTCCACGCCGACGTGGTGCTGCCGGCGTCCGCCTTCGCCGAGAAGGCTGGTACCTTCACCAACACCGACCGGCGCGTGCAAATCGCCCAGCCGGTGGTCGCTCCGCCCGGCGACGCCCGCCAGGATTGGTGGATCATTCAGGAGCTGGCCAAGCGCCTCGACCTCGACTGGAACTACGGTGGCCCGGCCGACATCTTCGCCGAGATGGCCCAGGTGATGCCGTCCTTGAACAACATCACTTGGGAGCGGCTGGAGCGCGAGGGGGCGGTGACCTACCCGGTCGATGCCCCGGACCAGCCTGGCAACGAGATCATCTTCTACGCCGGCTTCCCGACCGAGAGCGGGCGCGCCAAGATCGTGCCCGCCGCGATCGTGCCGCCGGACGAGGTGCCGGACGAAGAGTTCCCGATGGTGCTCTCCACCGGCCGCGTGCTGGAGCACTGGCACACCGGCTCGATGACCCGGCGTGCGGGCGTGCTCGACGCGCTGGAGCCGGAGGCGGTGGCCTTCATGGCGCCCAAGGAGCTCTACCGCCTCGGCCTTCGTCCAGGCGGTGCGATGCGGCTGGAGACGCGCCGCGGCGCCGTCGAGCTGAAGGTGCGCTCCGACCGCGACGTGCCGGCGGGCATGATCTTCATGCCCTTCTGCTACGCGGAAGCCGCCGCCAACCTCCTGACCAACCCGGCCCTCGACCCGCTCGGCAAGATCCCCGAGTTCAAGTTCTGCGCCGCACGCGTCGCGCCGGTGGAGGCCGCACCGATGGCGGCCGAGTGATCAGGCCCTGACGGAGCGGTGCGCTGAGGCGCACCGCTACCAAGAGCGCGCGGCTGGCCTCAACGAAGACGGTGGCGCACGCGCATCGAGAAAGTGATGGTTCGACGACCAACAGTTGTCGGACGGAGAAGATCGCACCGATCGTTAAATCGTCCCATAGTCGTGCGTCGAAGCTCTCGACGTAATCCTTCTCCCACGGCGAGCCTCGGGCAATGCAAGCTTTTCGGGCGCCGATGCCGGTGATCCGGGCCTGCATCGACGCGGCGAGGAACCCCGGACCCAATTTCGACTGGACGCTGCCCGACACAGCGACGGCCAGGGCCTGTATGGCTCAGTCGATGGGTATACGCCCCGGCTCCAGGGCTCTGTGCATGGCGCCCTCTGGCCTGCTGCCGTGCTCTCAGCATCGCCAATCGAAGGCGGCGAGACCTCCTGGCGAACTGATTCCGCGCGACGCTGCCTGCCGGGTTCTTGAGAGAAGGCTTCAGCGGACGGGAATTTCTCCATGCAGCCAGCCCTGGAGAATGGCGAACTGAACGATCTGAGCCCGGCTCGTCAGGCCGAGCTTCAGACAGGCCCGAGCCTTCTGGGTCTCGATGGCCTTGGGGGTCGCTCCGAGTCGGTCGGCGACTTCCTTGCTCGTGAAGCCGAAGGCGACGAATCGGAGGATGTCCTTCTCACGCTCGCTCAGGGCCGAACTCGCCGACTCATCCACGCTGGCGTGCAACAGGCGATGCGGAACGGTGCGTTCCGGGAGCGCCGGATCGAGATAGATGCCACCTTCGTGCACCGCCCGCACCGCGCTGGCGATGTTCTGAAAGGCAGACCGTTTAAGAACATAGCCGCGCGCGCCTGCCTCGAAGGATTGGTCCACGTAGACCCGGCTCTCGTAGACGCTCAGCATGATCGCTCGGGTGCGGCTGCCGGACTTGAGGAGATTGCGCACGACTGTCACGCCGTTCATCTCCGGCATGTTGATGTCGAGGACGGCAACATCCGGCTCATGCTGGACGATCGCCCGATAGGCGGCGGCTCCCGTCTCGACGGACGCCACGACGACGATCTCGCCGGAATCGGCGATCAGGCTCTTTACCCCGTGACGGAAGACCGGATGATCGTCCGCCAGCACGACCTGGATCAGCGGGCTAGGCATCGCCGCGCCCCTCAGGGGAGCGGTAGACTCGCGCAACGATGCTCGTGCCCTGGCCGGGGGCGGACTCGATGTTCAAGGTTCCGTCGACCAGCGACAGTCGTTCACGCATGCCGAGCAGGCCGAGCTTGCCCTGGGAGACGAGATGGCTCGTCAAAGCCTCGTCGGCTCTGAATCCCCCGCCGTTATCGTCGATCGTCAGCGTGACCTGTAAGGCGCTGAACCGCAGCACGACCGAGACGGCGACGCCCGGCCCCGCATGCTTGGCCACATTCGTCAGCGCCTCCTGCGCCAGGCGATAGAGCGTGACGGCCGTCTCGAGGGGAAGATCGCCTTCCTGGCCGACGATCTGGAACTCGGTCACGATCTCGGTGACCCGGTTCCATTCCTCCACCAGCGACCGCAACGCAGTGATGAGGCCGAACTCCTCAAGGGCCGCCGGCCGGAGTTCGAGGGTCACCCGCCGGAGCGATTGTCCGATGTCCTGGGTGTGTCGCAGGAGTTGCTCCACCTCATGGAGCGCCGTCGGGCAGGACAGGCGCGAGGCGATCTTTCTCAGGCCGAAGGTCAGCGTCACGAGCTGCTGGCCGGCATGATCGTGGAGGTCGCGCGCGAGGCGCCGCCGCTCGTCCTGTCCGGCTCGATAGAGCTTGGATAGAACGGCGTCCCGCTCGGCCTCGGCGCGCTGGCGTGCCTGCGCATCCTCCTCAAGATGGGCCAGCAATCGGCTGCGCTCGGCCAGGAGCGCCTGCATCTCGATTTCACGCCGCTTCCGCTCCTGCATCACGCGCCGGGCATCGTTCAGCCGATCGGTGAGGAGGCCGAGCCGGCCTTCCAGGCCGGTGGGCGTGAGATGCAGCAGGACGAGCGGCTCTTCATTGTACGCGCGCAGGACGATGCGCGCGCCCCGGCACGGATGACGGCTGAAGCCCTCGACTCCGTCGCGGACGAACAGCGCACCGGGAACTGGATTCTCGGTCCGCGAGCACAGGTCGAGGTAGCGGCCCATCCGCTCGCGCTGCGTCTGCTCGACCGGTAGGGGAAGGCCGATAGCGAGATCCGGCACCCGGGCGAACGCGGCCGGGTTGGCATCCTCCACCAATCCGAACCGGCGCACGAGGATCAGGGGGTCCGCAACGAAGGCGAACAGCGCGGCGAAATCCGCCTCAGGCCCAGGCTCGCCGGTGATATCGCCGCCCGCCGCCGGATGGATCAGGTTCGAGGTTGATGACGATCCGGCACTCGGACGCCCCCGCGGCGATGGTCTCGGGGAGATCGACTCGTGCATATCCCTGACTCTCCGCGGCCAGATGCCCACACACGTTCGCCGTCAGCATGCACAGCGAAGGACATTTCTTCGCCAACTCTCCGAACGGGCAGCGCTTGTTGCCGAGAACGATGCGCTGCTCCGATTCCTCTACGACGTAGAAGTCGCTGCCGATCCGCCGCTTCATGTCGAGCAGGGCGTCGATCATGCCCTTCCGATCGAGTTGGCTCGCGCCGTTCGACGCAAGGTATGCCGTCTGAATTTTCTCTCCGACGGCGAGCCCGACCAAACTGATGAAGCCTCCCGCCTCGCTGGATCCGACCGTCTCCTCGAACAGGGACCCCATGGTCGTCACCACGAGATCCATGAATATTTCACGATCCAAAGGGATCGGTGAACTGCCGAAATCACCGCGTGAAGCCGTCACTACCTGTTCCACTGCCGCCTCCCAAGCAGCGCCACGTTCGATAGATATCACGGCTCGCATATGAGCATCAATAGTTCGTACTATGCCTTGGTTACTAAGCGTGGAAATTTAGGAGTATCCGGCCAAGCTACAGAGTGCCGAGGGTTTGCGGGTGAAATCGTGATTTTGAGTTGAAATCGGACCTATCGCTCCCGGAATGCGCGACTAAACTGATCTTGCAGCGGTTTGATGAGATAAGACATCGCCGTCCGCTCATCTGTCGCGACCTGAACCTCGACCGGCATTCCGGGTACGAGGCGGCTGGCGCCTCCTAATCGCTCGAGCTCTCCGTCTTGGAGTTCGATATGCCCGACATAGAACGACTCGTCGCGCGGGCCCTTCGTCGTTGAGGGCGAGACGTAGGTCAGCACCCCCTTGAGTTCCGGCGTCGTGCGCTGGCTGAAGGCCGTGAAGCGGACCCGGGCCGCGCGGCCGACGCCGGTCTGGTCGATGCTGGTCGGCGGGATGCGGATCTCGATTCTGAGCCGCGCATCCTCGGGCACCACGGTCGCCAGGATGTCGGCGGGGGTGACGACGCCGCCGACAGTGAAGGTCTTCAACTCGTGCAGGACACCGGTGACGGGGGCACGGATCTCCGTGCGCGTCAGGCGGTCCTCCAGCGCCACGCGGCGATTGCTCAGTTCCGCCGCCTTGGCGTCGACCTGGCTGAGTTCGCGCTGCGCCTCGGTCCGTGCGGTGTCGCCGATCGCAATGATCTGGACACGAATCTCGCTCGTCCGCGTGTTGGCCCGTGCGATCGAGGCTTCCAGGGATCCCTGCTCGCCGGCGAGGCGGTGCTTGTCGCGGGTGATCGGAAGGAAGCGGGAACTCTCGTAGAGCTGCTTCTCCACGAGGGTCGCCAGCTTGCCATGCTCGTGGGTGAGGACGGTCAGTTCGTCTCTCTTGGCGTCGCGCTGCTTAGTGAGGCCGGCGATCTCCTCGGCAATCTGCCCGATCTGGAGTTCGAGCTGCTGGCGCTGGCTGTCACGGCTGGAAAGATTGCCCCGGAACAGCCGGAGCTCGCCCTCCAGGATCGACTGCACCTCGACATCCGGACGAAGCAGGGCCTGCGGGAAACTCACCTCGCGCTGCCCGTCGCGCTCCGCCAGGAGCCGCGCCTTCTTGGCGGCGAGTTCCACCAGTTGGCCCTTGACGATCGCGAGTTCGGCACGGGTCTGCGCGTCGTCGATCCTGAGAAGCACTTGGTTGGCCGTGACAGGCTGGCCGTCGCGCACGAGAATCTCGCCGACCACGCCGCCGTCGCGGTGCTGCACGGACTTGGCCCGCTGATCGACCGCGACCGTCCCGGAGGCGAGGATTGCGCCGCTGAGATCGGTGGTGGCGGCCCAGCCGCCGACGCCGCCGACGAGGGCCACGCCGAAGATGAAGCCCGCGACGATGCGAGGACCGACCGAGAACGCGAGGTCAGCGCGGGATTGCGGATCGTGCCGCCGCAGTGGGCGGGGCGTCCGATCAGGAGATGCAGGCATGGTCCTTCTCCAGCTTCGATCTCAGGGGTGGGTCGTCGGCGGTTCTGTGAACGGCGCGGGGGCGAACCGCAGGGCGTGCTCGCCGTCCAGGACGACGGTGGTCTCAAAGGTGTCGTCATGGTCGAGGTCGGCCGAGACGAACGTGCAGTCCCGGCCTTCGAAACGATCGAACCGGCACAGGATCCCTGTCGGCGCATCGCTCCCGCCCTGCAGCGCTTCGGCGAGCGGGCGACCGGCCGTGGTATCTTCGAACAGGGCATATCGGACGAGGTCGATGTAATCCCCGACCGAGAAATCCGTGATCTGCACGACCTGGGTGTCGTCTCGAGTCTCGGTAGGCGCGGTGAATGCGAACACGTCGCGCCCGGAACCGCCGGTGAGCACGAGATCCCGGTCGCCGACCACGAAGCGGTCGTCCCCCGATCCGGCGATGATCACCTCGACCGAGGCGATCCGGTCGAGGCCGAGCTCCCCGGCGGACACGGTTTCGCTGATCAGGTTGACCACGAGATCGACCGTGGTGTCCGAGAGGTCGAGCGTATCCCGCCCCGAACCGCCGTCGAGAGCGTCCTCCTGCCCGTCGAGGACGAGGACGAGGACGTCGTCGCCCTCGCCGCCCAGGACAACGTCCCGCCCGGCTCCATCCGAGATCACGTCCGCGCCGTCGCCGCCCTGCAGCCGGTCATTGCCCGCATCACCGACGAGCACGTCTGCACCGGTGCCGCCGGACATATCGTCGTCGCCCGCGGCACCGTAGAGGCGGTCGTCTCCTGCGCCGCCGAGGACGAGATCGTCGCCGTCGCCCCCGTCCAGGATGTCGCGTCCCTCGCCGCCGTCGAGCAGGTCATTCCCCGTCTCACCGAACAGGAGGTCGTCGCCCGCCTCACCGAACAGGCGGTCGTGACCCGCGCCGCCCCAGACGATATCCGCGCCCGTCCCGGCGAACACGACGTCGTCACCTGTGCCGGCCAGGATCGTATCGGCGCCGTCGCCCGCAATCACATGGTCGCTGCCGCTGCCGGCCTCGACGAGGTCGTCGCCGCCCCGGGCATCGACGTTGTCGTCGCCTTCTCCGGCCGAGATGTCGTCCGCGCAGGGCGTGCCGAGGATGAGGTCGTCGCCGTCGGTGCCGCCGATCAAGGCCCGTTCGAGGACGGTGAGATGAGCCGTTCGGGCGACCGAGAACTCGCCGTCCGTCACCGCGTAGGCAATCGTGACCGGTCCGGGCGCGTCGGCGTCGAACACCCATCCCGACCCATCGGCCGTCACGGTACCGGAGGAGACACGAACGTCGCGGACAGTGAGCACGTCTCCATCCGGGTCGCTGGCGCCACGAAGGAGATCGCTCAGGGCGATGGTGAGGAGCGCGCAGCCCGCGATGTCGCCGAGCTGGACCGGGCCGTTCACGACGGGTGCGCGGTTGCGTTGTGCTGTCGGCCCGTCATCCCGGCCACGGGGAGGCGTCGCCGGATCGGGGGAGGGGGGATCGCCGCCGGGTGTCGAACCGGGGGGCACTGGGACCCCGCCCTCCGGGGGGGCAGTTCCTTGCGGGTTCGATCCACCTTGCCCCTCGATCCCTTGATCCGGCCCCTCTCCCTTGTCCTCTCCGTGCGGCCGGGCGGGCGTCTGCGCCCCGTCGCCGGGCTCCTGCGGCTCCGGGCGGCCTGCATCCTGCGGCCGGCCGCCGCCGCTCGTCTGCCCCCCTCCGCGCCCGCCCGATCCGGCGGCGAGGGAACCGCCATTGTCATTGATCGGCTGAGGGATGATCGGCGACGCCTTGAAGTCGCTGAGGTCCGGACGCGGGTCGGGCTTGGCGAAGCGCAGCCCACGCGAGAACAGTTCGTGCCCGTCGTCGAACAGGGACATGCCGGCTTGCAGGACCGGAGAGGGCGGCTCGGCCAGCGGCCTCGGTGCCTCGGCGGCCTTTCCCGAGACCGGCGCGGCGAGCTCCTCGGAATGGACGAGGCGCAGGGCGTCGGCGCGGGCGGCCACGGCCTCCGGCTCCACCTCTTCTGCCAGGGTCGCGCGGGGCATAAAAATGGACTTGAGGTAGGCCGCCACGGCCGCGACGGCGATGGCGGCGTAATAGGGGGCGCCTGAGCGCCGGTCGGCGCTGCGCGAGACGTAGCGCTCGGCCCCCTCGGCCGCGTCCCGGCCGGGCTTCGTGCCCTTGATCTCGATCGTCATGCCGGCACCCGCTCCGGCACGGAGCGCTCCCTGTTGTCCTGGGCTGCGTCGAGCCTGGCCGCACTATCGCGGGCAGCTTTGCCGAGAATCGCTTCCTTCGGCCCGAAGGCGGTGAGCTTGCCATCCTGGATCACCGCGACGAGATCCACGGCCGCGAGCACGCTGGGGCGGTGGGCGATCACGATCGCGATGCCGCCGCGCAACCGCACGCCGTGGATCGCCGCGGCGAGCGCCGCCTCGCCCTCGGCATCGAGATTGGCGTTCGGCTCGTCGAGGACGACGAGGAACGGGTTGCCGTAGAGCGCGCGAGCCAGCGCGATCCGCTGCCGCTGCCCGCCCGAGAGCGCCGTTCCGAGCGGTCCGAGTTCGGTCTTGTAACCGTCGGGCATGCGCAGGATCATCTCGTGCACGCCCGCCGCCTGCGCAGCCGCCACGACCAGCGCCGGGTCGCTGTCCTCGGCCAGGCGCGCGATGTTCTCCTCGACCGTCGCGTCCATGAGGCAGACCTCCTGGGGCAGGTAGCCGATCATCGCGCCCAGGCTCGCCTCGTCCCATTGCGGCAGGTCGGCCTCATCGAGCCGGACGCTGCCGCGCAGCAGCGGCCAGATTCCGGTCAGCGCGCGGCCGAGGGTGGTCTTGCCACCGCCGCTCGGCCCGATGACGCCGAGCGCCTGACCGGCCTTGAGTTCGAACCCGACATCCGAGAGGAGGACGCGCCCGGAGCCAGGGGCGGCGACCGTGATGTGACCGACCCTCAGCGACCGGCGCGCGGGCGGCAGCGGCATTGGCGGCTCGGCCGCGGCCAACGCGATCACGGTCTCCTTCAGGCGCCGGAAGGCGGTCCGCGCGGCCAGGATCACCTTCCAGTTGCCGATCGCCTGATCGATGGGCGCCATGGCGCGGGCGGAGGTGATCGAAGCGGCGATGATGGCGCCGGCGGAGAGTTCGCCGCCGATGACGAGGTAGGCGCCGAGCCCGAGCACCGCCGATTGCAGGATCATGCGAAGCACGCGCGCGATCGCCCCGAAGGTGCCGCTGATGTCGGTCGTGCGGGTCTGCAGGTCGAGGTGCTCGTCGTTGGCGCGGCGGTAGCGGTCCACCGCCCGGTCGGCGAAGCCCATCGCCTTGAGGACCTCGGCACTGCGCGCATTCGAATCCGCGATGGCGTTGCGGGCGACCACGGCCTGCTGCGTGGCGCCGGTCCAGCGGCGGGTCAGGAGTTCGGCGAGGATCGTCAGCAGGGCGAGGACGACCGCCCCCGCGACGGTGAGCGCGCCGAGATAGGGGTGCAGCATGTAGACGAAGACGAGGAAGACCGGCACCCACGGCAGGTCGAACAGGGCGACGAGGCCGGGACTGCCGAGGAAGCCGCGCACGGTATCGACGTCGCGGCCGCGCTCCATTGCCTCCGCGGTCGAGAAGCCGAAGCGCGGCATGTCGATCCCGACCCGCTGCGCAAGCGGGGCGACCCGGCGATCGAACTGCGCCCCGAGCCGAACCAGGATCTGCGAGCGAAGGACGTCGAACAGGCCCTGCGCCAGGTAGAGGCCGATGGCGAGGATCGACAGCCCGACGAGCGTCGGCAGGCTGCCGCTCGGCAGGGCGCGGTCATAGACCTGCAGCATGTAGAAGGAGCCGGTCAGCGCCAGGATGTTGATGATCCCGGACATCCCGAACAGGAAGACGAAGGGCCCCCGGATGCTTCGGGTGAGCTGCTCGGCGCACCGTTGCTGAGCGAGCTTCTTCTGATCTCTGGAACGCATGGCAGGCTCTCCCCCTCGTCAGGCAGGGGGGCCGGGCCCCTGGCCGGGGCCCGGCCAGGATCAGAGCGCGAAGTCCGCCGCCGTGGGGGCCGTGTTGCCCTTGATCGACAGCTTGAACTCGGGGGAGGCATCGCCGCCCGTGTTCCCCTGGACGACGACGTAATCGCCGTCGTCCCGCGTCTCCTGCGTCACCAGGAGCTGCCCGACCCCCGTGAAGGCGGCGCCGGTGGCCAGCGTGAAGGCTTGGTTCCCGGCCGCCCCGGCATCGGCATCGACCGCGCTGAGGTCGATCTTGTCGCCCGGCCGGAAGCCCTCGATGGTGTCGCCGTCCGCGGCCGCCGCGGAGCCGAAGCGGTAGGTGTCGCTGCCCTCGCCGCCATCCATCACGTTCACGGCGTCGCTCGCCGTGATGTCGTCGTTGCCGGAGCCGGTGACCACGTTCTCGACGCCCCAGAGCACGTCGCGACCCGATTGGGTGCTCGTGGCGCTGCCGCGCCCGGCCAGACCCGTCCCGAGATTGACCGCGATGTTGGCGGTGATGGCCGACATGTCGAGCGTGTCGCTCCCCAAGCCGCCGCCCATCTCGTCGCCCCAGTAGGTGTCGTCGCCGTCGCCGATCTCGACCACGAACAGGTCGTCGCCCTCGCCGCCGATGACCGTGTCCCGGCCGGCGCCGCCGGTCACGAGGTCGTTGCCGGCCCCAGCGAGGATGCGGTCGTTGCCGCCGTCGCCGTAGACCATGTCGGCCCCGCCGCCGGTGAGGACGTCGTCGTCGCCGGCACCGGCGAACACCACGTCCCGGCCCACGCCGGCATCGACGAAGTCGTTGCCGTCACCGGCTCGGATCACGTCGGCCCCACCGCCGGAGAGGATGTTGTCGTCCCCGTCCAGACCGAGGATGGTGTCCGGCCCCTCCGTCCCCTTGAGGACGTCGGCGCCCAGGCCGCCGGCGATGACACCGGGTGCGTGGTTGACGGGCGGGTTAGGACCGGTCCCCGGACCGTCCTCGCCATCATCCTCGCCCCCGCCGACCGGGTCGGTCGTCCCGTCCCCGTCGCCTTGCCCGTCGTCGTCATCGTCATCATCGTCGTCGCCGGAACCATCCCCGCCGCCGACCGGGTCCGTTACGCCGTCGTCATCGTCATCATCGTCGTCGCCTCCGCCGACGGGATCGGTCGGGCCGTCGTCATCGTCTTCGTCATCTTCGTCGCCGCCGCCCACAGGATCGGTGGTGCCGTCGTCGTCATCGTCGTCGCCGGGCTCCGTCCCCGGCCCATCCTCGTCGGACACCTCGAAGATGTGTTCCGGCAGGACGGTCAGGCCGGTGTTGCGGGCAACGATGTCCGAGAATTCCTGGCCGTCGATGAAGTTTTCGTAGAAGTCGAAGTTGTCGAAGCGCTCGAGGTAATAGAAGCGGTCGCCGTCCTGCAGCCGGTCGAACTGCTCGTGCAGCACGACCCAGAAGGTCTGGCCGACCACGCCTCCGTTGATGTGCTTTTCGGCGAGACCGCCGACCCAGAGATCGAGCCGGTCGATCCCCTTCACGATGCCGGTCCCGTCTGCCTGCATGGCGACCGCGATATCGCCGTTGATCGCCCGGAAAGCCGCGATGTCCGCCGCGGCGAGGACGAGGTCCGGATAGGCTTGCCGGAACTGCGCGATCACCGCGTCGCTGAGGCCGTTGCGCGCCTGGAAGTCCTCCCAGGAGGCGTAGGGCGAGAGGTCGCCGCCGGCGAAGCCCACCGCGTCCCGGATGTAGGGGTTGGTGGAGGCGGCGAGGTCGGCCCGGACTTGGTTGAGGGTGCCGAGGCCCACGTCCCAGCCGCGGGCCACGTTGAAGGCGAACAGGTCGGCCCGGATGCGCACGAGGTCGTTGCGGACCGCGTCGACGATGTTGAAGTCCACATCCTCGGCCGCCTGCTCGATCGTGCCGCCGATGATGCCGCCGACGCCGTACTGGGCGTAGCCGGGCTGCGGCACGTAGCCGGGAGGCAGCGGCGCGGTGAACACCGAGGGATCGTTGCTCGGGTTGAGGAAGGCGTCGAACAGGCTGACCGGGATGGTCTGACCGTCCGCGCCCTTCACGTTCAGCGTCTGTCCGATCAGCGAGTGGCCGAAGCGGAACACCGCCGCCGCGAATTCGTGGCTGATCGCGACATCCACGCTCGGATCGTAGGCCTCGAAGCCGTGCGTGCCGTCCGAGCGCAGGCCGCCGATCAGCGTTTCCAGGTACTCGTCGAAGACGACGCGCTGATACTCCGCCTCGTTGACCATCTTGGCGGCCTGGAACACCTGCTCGGGCGTGCCCTCGAAGCCGGATTCGAGCAGTTTCTCGACGTGGTAGTTGTGGTTG
>JAGTAM010000612.1 GCA_023422485.1 Pseudomonadota bacterium
CGAGGCCGACGGAGCCGCCGGACGGCGAGGCGATCGCCGTGTTCACGCCCACGACCTCGCCGTTGACGTTGAAGGTCGGTCCGCCGGAATTGCCCTTGTTGATCGGCGCATCGATCTGCAGGAAGTCGTCGTAGGGGCCGGCGCCGATGTCGCGGCCGCGGGCCGAGACGATGCCCGCCGTCACCGTGCCGCCGAGACCGAACGGATTGCCGATCGCCAAGACCCAGTCGCCGACCCGCGGCGCGGCCTTGCCGAACTGGACATAGGGGTAGCTGCCGCTCTCGCTGATCTTCAGGAGCGCGATGTCGGTCTTGGGATCCTTGCCGATCACCTTGGCATCGAGGGTGCGGCTGTCGTCGAGGGTGACCTGGACGGTCTTGGCCTTGTCGACGACGTGGTTGTTGGTGACCACGTAGCCGTCCGCCGAGATGATGAAGCCGGAACCCATCCCGCCCCGCCCCGGCATGCCGCGACCTCCCGGGCCACCCTGGCCGAAGCGCCTGAAGAACTCGCGCAGTTGCGGCGGCACCTGCTGCATGTTGGGGCCACCGGGGCCGTCGTCATCGTCGTCGACGCTGTTGTCGAGCTTCACCTTCACGGCGACGACGCCGGGCTTCACCTTGTCGACGACGTTGGCGAAGGAGCCCGGCGGGTGCTCGGGCGCCTCGATCGGAGTCTTGGGCAGAGCCTGGGCGTAGGCAGGCATGGCGGATTCGGTCAGGCCGAACCCGGCGGCGCCGCCCGTGACGAGGGCGGCCGCGGCGACCGAGGCGAAGGCGCGGCGGCGAACAGTCAGGGTCATGGAAATCTCCAAAGCTCGATCACTGGAGCCTGCCGCTCTACCGTGCTGGAACGCGGCCGGACGTCGGACCATGGGACAATGAGCGAAATTCTAAGTTGTGCCATCGGGTCGCCGGATGGCGGGAAGATCACAGCTTGACCAAATGCGGTCGCGGCTGTCTGCCGTCAGTATTCTTGAGGCCGATTGGGGCCGATTACGAAGGGAGAATGGCTGACTCATCGTGATTCCCAGGACATGGTGCTGCAGATGGGCCTGGACGACATGGCCCGCTTTCCGAAGTAGGCCGATCCGCTGGGCCGAGCCGATGCGACGCCGGCCCGTCACCTGTTGGCCGGGATTGCCTGGAACCTGCGGACGGGTGGCGGGCGGCGGGGGCTGCTGGCCGGCTTCTCGCGCAAGCGCGTGGCGCTGGTGGATGCCGAAGGGTACGTCTTTGGGCGGGCCGTCGTGCCGGCCAAGGTGCAGGATCGCGACACGCTGCCGACGCTGGACGACGGTAAGAAGTGGCCCAGCCTGCGCCGGGCCCTTCTCGACGGCGCCTTCACGGCCGAGCGCTGCAGGGCTCGATGGTCGGTTCCGGGAGGCAGCATGGGCACAAAGTCGGCTGTCTCGTCGATCGTGCTGGGATCCGTCGGCGGCATCGGCGGATCAGGGCGTGATCGCGACCTTCAATACGCCGTCGCGCTGGTGCGCGAAGAGATCGTAGGCCTCTTCGATCGCCTCCAGTCCGAAGCGGTGCGTGACGAGCACGCTGGCATCGATGCGACCGGACGCGACGACCGACATCAGGCGGCGCATGCGCTCCTTCCCGCCGGGGCAGAGCGTGGTGACGATGGTGTGGTTGCCGAGCCCCGCCACGAAGGGGCCGAGCGGGATCCGCAGATCCTCCGAATAGACGCCGAGCGAGGCGAGCGTTCCGCCCGGGCGCAGCACGCGCAGGGCCGCCTCGAAGGTCGATTGACGCCCCAGCGCCTCGATGGCCACGTCAACGCCTCGGCCGTCGGTGATCCGCAGGATCGCATCGACCGGATCTTCCTTCGAGAAATCCACGATTTCGTCCGCGCCCATGCTGCGGGCAACCTGCTGGCGCTTGGGCACGCATTCCACGGCGATGACCCGCGTGGCACCCATCAGCCGCGCGCCGGCCGTGGCGCAGAGGCCGATCGGCCCTTGGGCGAAGACCGCAACCGTGTCGCCGATCCGCACGCCCCCGCTCTCGGCACCGGAGAAGCCGGTGGACATGATGTCGGGACACATGAGCACCTGCTCGTCGCTCAGGTCGTCCGGCACGGGGGCGAGATTCGTCATGGCATCGGGCACGAGGAGGTACTCGGCCTGTGAGCCGTCGATGGTGTTGCCGAAGCGCCAGCCGCCCATGGGCTTGAAGCCGTACTTCGTGTCTGGGCCGTCCTGCGAGAGGCAGCCGCAGAGGCAAGCAGCGCTGTGCCCAGACGGCGTGATTGCGCCGGCCACCACCCGCTGGCCCTCTTGGAATCCTTGGACCGCGCTGCCGAGCCGCTCGATGATCCCGACCGGCTCGTGGCCGATCGTCAGGCCGCGCGCCACCGGGTATTCGCCCTTCAGGATGTGGATGTCGGTGCCGCAGATCGTCGTGGTGGTGATGCGAATGAGGGCATCAAGCGGCCCGATCTCGGGGACCGGCTTCTCATCCAGGACGATGCGCCCAGGCTCGACGAAGATCGCCGCCTTCATGCGCGCCGCGCGGACTCGGTTGCGTTCGGTGATACGGGTTTCGGCGTGACCATTCATGCCCTGTCTCCATTCAGGGCCCCCGAACCTCAACTCGCGAAACGACGGAAGGTTGTTCGAGCATCTTCGTGCGCCACGCTTGATTGTGCGCGCGATTCTTCCGTCCCTCTGCCGGCCTCCGGCAGGCGAGGCGGGGCGCCGGATTGACCCGGTACGGATGATCTTTGCCGCGCGTTGTCGGAAACGAGCGCTGCTGCACGTCTCGGCAGATACATTCGGCACAAGAAGGTGGTCGGCGCTCCGTGACCCGGACCGACTCTGGGCGGAGAGCCGATCTGGCATGCGCCGCGACGGAGGGCCTGCAGCCGCCGTGTCGATGTCCGACCCCGAGCTCTACCCGGCCAGGGCCTGAGCGATCATGCGACAGCGATTCAGACCGGCTCCGCGTGAGGGGCCGTTTTCACATTCAAACTACATTCCAGCCCGCGGCTCGGTTCAAAATCCGCTGTATGGCTCCAGCGTTCAATGCGGTGTCTGACGGGCCTCTAGGGGAAACCCGATCGTGAAGCGCGCCCCTGGGGCGGCGGATCCGACAACCAGTTCGCCTCCTAGCTGCTTGGTCAGGTTGGTGATGATGCGCATGCCCAGGCTTGAAGAGGCCCGGGTTACGGCGAACTCTCGGGGAGCCCGACGCCATGATCTGATACTTCGAGGTGGTAGAGCCCCTCCTCAATCAGTCGGCCACTGACCCGTACCTCACCTTCGTCACCCTCCAGATATGCGTATTTGTACGCATTGGAGACGAGTTCATTGACCAGCAATCCGATTGAAACGGCCTTGTCGGCGGAAACCATCGCCGGTTCCACTTCGACGATCGTCTTGTGCTTGGGCGCCGTAGCGGCGATCGCACCCGTGAGGCTTGGCAAGAAGCTCGAGAGATTGACCGCCTGCGCGTCCGCTTGGCGCCAAAGCTGATCATGTACGGTTGCAACCGCCCGGACGCGCGACGATGCGTCCTCAAGTGCGACGCGCGCGCTATCTTCGACCGTTCGCGCCTGTAGAAGGAGCAATGAGGAAACCAAGGTCAGGCTGTTCTTCACGCGGTGGCTGATCTCGCTCATCATCAGCCGCTGCAGTTCCTCGAGCCTGCGCTGCTCCGTAATGTCGGTATTGGTCCCGAACCAGCGGGCCACCCGCCCCTCAGCATCACAAAGGGGCTCGGCGCGAGACAAGAACCAGCGATATTCACCGTTGACACCCCGGAGGGGGAACGTGTCCTCCCAAGGCTCGCCGCTGTCCCAAGAATGTTGAATGCGCCCGACCACACGTTCCACGTGATCGGGATGATGGACCTTGCGCCAGCCCCAGCCCTGCATTTCTTCTAAGGTGGTGCCGGTATATTCAAACCAACGCCGATTATACCAGTAGATCCACCCCTTCGCGTCAGCCATCCAGGTGAGCTGCGGGAGCGACTCCGCGAGGGTGCGAAATTGCTCTTCCCGCTCGCGCAGCGCAGCGTCGGCCTGTTTGGCGGCGTCGATGTCGCTGGAGACACAGATCCATTTCTCCACTGCGCCCGAGACGTCGCGGACGGCGTTGCAGCGCGTGAGAAACCAACGCCACTCGCCGTTTGCGCTCCTGAGGCGATACTCCTGTTCGTATGGCGAGATGATCCGAACCGCTTTCCGCCATACATGGCAGACCGAGTCGCGATCATCGGGGTGCAGGAAGTCGATCCAGCCCTCCCCGAGCAGTGCTTGTTTGGGCAAGCCCGTGAAGGCCGCAAAGGTCCTGTTCACGTAGGTGTTGCGGCCTTGTGCATCGGCTTCAAAAAGGAGGGCCGGGATCGCCTCGGCGGCCGTACGGAAGCGTGCCTCCGCCGCGCGAAGCGCATCCTCCATCCGCTTCCGGCTGGTGACGTCGCGGCTTACCTCGAGGACACGTTCCGTGCCGTCTGGATCCACAACCATGCGGAGCCGGGACCAGAGCACAGCCTTTCGCCCGTCCTTGCCTTGTTTGACAAGTTCGCCCTCCCAGCTACCGCGTGTGCGCAGCGCCCCAATGATCTCGTCCCAGGGCACAGGAAACCTGGTCCGGAGAAGCTCGGCCGGGGCGCGGCTCAGAGCCTCCTCTTCTGTGTAGCCGTAAAGCTCTGCCGCCCCCTCACTCCAGCTCTCGATCCCGTCCGACAACGTCCAAACGATAATCGGGTCGTCCGAGTGCTTCAGGAGCTCCGCATTAGCCTCGAATTCGCGCCGCGGCTGTCCCGGCACCGGTGCGTTCAAGTCGGCCATTTGCTACCACCTAAACCGAAGACCCACATTGTGGCCTACTGCCGGTACCGTGGACATTGTCCTCAGCTAATTGGGCAAGGTCACCCGCCATTGGTCGGGTCCCTTACATAACTCTCTGAGCAATCCGGCCTGTGAAGGGGGGCTCCCCGCGCCAGCGGATCGGTAGGGCGGAGGGGCGACCTGATAATCGCAGGCCCCATCATCGCGAGGCCGAGAACCGTAAGGTCAGCCCGGCTGCCCCGGCGCGAGTGGGTGGGTGCGCCAGCACCTGCCCCTCGACGAAGGTCCAGTTACCGGACGAACCCGCTGCGGAGCTTGACAGGACGACTGCCCGCTGATTGCCAGATCGTTGCGCGACTTCGGCCCAAAACGACGAAAGCCGCCCAAAGGCGGCTTCTCGTAGGTCGGTCAGTTCTTTTGAGGAAACTGGAGCGGGCGAAGGGATTCGAACCCTCGACCCCAACCTTGGCAAGGTTGTGCTCTACCCCTGAGCTACACCCGCTCTCTTGTCCGTCCGTCCGGCGCCGTGGGCGCCCCCGTCGGTGGAGGTGTGTAAACACCATCCCGCCGGCGGATGCAAGCGCCAAGTTCGGGGCAGGTTCGAGATTTTTTCCGCGGCTCACCAAAGCTCGGCCGGAGGCTGCCCCTCGCGGATTTCGGCGAGGCGGGCACGGGTGGCGCGGGTGGTGTCCGCCGGCAGCCCGTCGAGGGGGAAGAAGCCGGCCTCGGCAATCTCGCGGTCGGGCCGCTTCGGCCCCACCACGGTGAAGGCCGGCACGACGTAGACGGCGATGTGGTCGCGGCGCAGCGCGCCCGGATTGAGGAAGAAGCCGTGCAGCCGCAGGCCCGCCTCGGGCGCCACGACGATCTCGGCCTCCTCGCGGAATTCGCGGGCCATCGCGGCGGGCGCGCTCTCGCCCGGATCGATCCCGCCGCCAGGCAGGTGCCAGCCGCCGACATAGGTGTGGCGCACGAGGCAGACCCGCCCCTGCCCGTCGATGGCGACGCCGCGCACCCCCAAGGTCATGCCGCGGGTCAGGAGCGCGACGCGCAGGGACAGGCGGTGCAGCCAGGGACGGTCCAGATTCAGGATCATGCCGGGTCTTGTAGACGGTGGCGTCGCGCCCGTCCCGCTCACACGACCCGCAGCGCGATCGTCCCAATCCCGTCGATGCGCGCGCGCATGGTCTGCCCGCGCTGCACCGCCCCGACGCCGGACGGCGTGCCGGTGAAGATCAGGTCGCCGGGATGCAACTCGAAATAGGTCGAGAGCAGCGCGACCTGCTCCGGCACCGACCAGATCATCTCGGACAAATCGCCCCGCTGGCGTTCCTCCCCGTCGACGGTCAGCGTCATCGCGCCGGAACGGGGATGGCCGATGACGCCGGCCGGACGAAGCGGGCCGATCGGGGCGGAGAAATCCGCCGCCTTGCCGAGTTCCCAGGGCCGCGCCTGCCGCTTGGCCTCGTCCTGCAGGTCGCGCCGGGTCATGTCGAGGCCCACCGCGTAGCCGTAGACATGGGTGCCGGCGCTCTCCACCGGGATGTCGCGCCCGCCCCGACCGAGGGCCGCCACCAGTTCCACCTCGAAATGGTAGTTCTCGGTGCGCGGCGGGTAGGGATGCTCGACCGTCGCACCCTCGGGCACGACCTGAAGCGTATCGGCCGGCTTGAGGAAAAAGAACGGCGGGTCGCGCTCGTCGGCGCCCATCTCGCGGGCATGGGCGCGGTAGTTGCGGCCCACGCAATAGACCCTGCGCACGGGAAACAGGTCGGAGCAGCCCTGGATCGGCAGCGTCGCGCGCGACGGGTTCGGAATCACGGACAGCATGGCGCCTCAAGCCTCGTCTTCGGTCGGACGACGACACGGAATCGATCGGGCGGCGATCCGCCGCGGCAAGGAAACCCGCGAGGGGCCCGAGCGTGCCATCTCGAGGGACGGGCTCGACCCGATTGCATCAGGTCGGCGGCTCCCAATCCCCGTTTTGTCGCGCTTTCCATCGACGAACCGGCATCCACTTCGTCGGAACGCGCTCTCGCTCGCGCCTTCCCCGCCGTCCACGGTCCTCGGTGCAATCCGCGTCCGCCCGGCCTATCTGGGACGGAGGATGCCCTTGCCCGCCCGCCGATGACCGACGCCCGCCCCTCTCATGACGGCCTTCTCACCGCGCTCTCCGGGCGGCTCGGGGCGCGGCACGTCCGCAC